>URYP01000001.1 GCA_900552115.1 uncultured Oscillospiraceae bacterium
TGCGCGGCGGATAGCCGAAACGCAGCATGTAATACAGGAAAAAGTCGTGCAGCTCATATGGCCCGACGATATCTTCGGTCTGCTGAGCGATCTCGCCGTCCCTTGGCGGGAGCAGCTCCGGGCTGACCGGGGTGTCGAGAATATCCCGCAGCGCCTCTCCCATGTCACCGCCGATCCGATCCGCTTCATAGCCCACCAGAAAGCGAACCAGCGTTTTGGGCACCGAAGCGTTGACGGAGTACATCGACATATGGTCGCCGTTGTAGGTAGCCCAGCCCAGAGCCAGCTCGGACAGATCACCGGTGCCGACCACCAGGCCGTTCACGCGATTGGCCAAATCCATCAGCACCTGGGTGCGCTCCCGTGCCTGAGCGTTTTCATAGGTCACGTCGGGGGAACCGTCGTGGCCGATATCCTCAAGATGCCGCGTCACGGCGTCCCCAATGGGGATTTCATGAAACGTGGTACCGCCGGCCTGCGCGAGAATCTGCGCGTTGTTTTTAGTACGGCCGGTGGTGCCAAAGCAGGGCATAGTGACGGTGTGGATTCCATTGTGGTCCCAGCCGAGCCGGTCATAGGCCCGCAGCGTTATGAGCAGCGCCAGGGCCGAATCCAGACCGCCGGAGAGTCCCAGCACGGCCCGCCCGCCGGTGACCGACAGGCGCTGCGCCAACCCGGCGGACTGGATGGTCAGCACTTCCTCAAATCTCTGCGCGCGAGCCGCCTCGGCCGGCACGAAGGGCAGCGGCGAAAGCGGCCGCATCAAATCCAGATCCACCAGCGGGAAATCGAACCAGACCGGCTGCGCCGGCGTGGGCGACACCGTGTTGTGGCGGCGATCAAACAGCAGCCGGGCCACGTCCACTTCGCTGGCCGTAATCCCGGCGGAGAAGCGTTCGCCTTCCGCCAGAAGCAGGCCGTTTTCAGCGATTAGGCGATGACCGGCAAACACTGCCGAGGAGGTGGACTCCCCCTCCCCCGCGCCAGCGTAGATCACAGCGCCGGCCAGTTGGGCCGACCGTACCATGCTCCAGTTTTTCCGCCAGGCAGAGCAGCCTGCCGCCTCGCCGACGGCGGACATATACGCCATCAGGGTAGCTCCCCCGGCCGCCATTCCGGCTGTACCGGCAGCGGCGGCGGGTGTTTCCTCCCCAACCTCCACGCCGAAACAGAATTCCGGCATTTGGCGGCAGGCGAAAAGCAGGTCCGCATCCATGCAGGCCTCCTGCCCGGCATAGGTGACGGTCTGAGGGCCCGCCGGAGCGGCGGCAAAGGGACGCGGTCCTTTTTTGCCGCCATAGGCGGACAGTGTGCGTTTGGGTATGATCCCCAGCAACCGCCCCTGCCGGCAGACCAGCGCGCAGTCATACAACGCCGCGCCAGCGGCCACCGGGACGCCGATTACTAAGACGGGGGCCAGGGCAACGGTTTCCCGGAGCAGCCACCGCACCGCTTTTTCAGCGGCTTTAAGCAGTACCGGCTGCCAGAACAGATCGCCGCAAGTCGCCCCTGTAACGCACAGCTCCGGAAACACCATCAGCGCGGTGCCCGCCGGGGCGGCCTGCGCCATATCCCGTATCTGCCGGATGTTATAACCGCAGTCTGCCACCCGGATATCCGGTGTGGCCGCCGCGATGCGCACAAATCCGTCCCGCATGCCCGTACCTCCTTTAAAAATCAACTACAGCAACAGCCGGCGGCGAATAAAGTAGACCACCGCATTATACTCGTCGTACAATTTTTTCTCCAGATGCTCATGCGCGGTTTCCACCAGAGCGACCTCTTCCTCGGTCGGCTCAATCTGGCCGTAGCGCCAGCGCATCATAATATCAAAGACCTGCCGCATGGCGTCGGGTTCCAGTCCCACGCCCTGCTCCACGCGGGCGGCAAACTGCTTCATGGTTTCCCTGGTCTGCGGGACATAATGCAGCAGCTTGAGCTGCCGGATCATATCGGTATAATAATGATCCGCCTGCTCACCGAAGGATTTGAACCGCTGGCGCACCACATCCGGCTGCCACGCGGTTTCGCTGTAGCGCAGCCGCTTCAAGGCCAGCAGGCCCAGCACCAGCAGC
Organism: uncultured Oscillospiraceae bacterium; assembly: GCA_900552115.1. Classification (GTDB taxonomy): domain Bacteria; phylum Bacillota; class Clostridia; order Oscillospirales; family Acutalibacteraceae; genus UMGS1474. The sequence continues at coordinate 2,076 of URYP01000001.1, forward strand.
ACCAGCACCACGAAGCCGGTGATCACGGAATAGAGCATCCAGGAGGGCAACCCGTCGCCGCTCTTGTTTACAATGGCGCTCGTCATGGTACCGGTCGGGCCGGTATCGTTAAAGCGGCTGGAGGCTGTCGTCGTTGTAGAGGCCGTCGTTTCGCTCGGCTCCGGCTCGTCCTGCGCCAAGTTGGCGTACTGAGAATTGGCCGTGGGGTCAAACGATACCCAGCCCAGACCCTCAAAGTAGCATTCCGTCCAGGCGTGGGCGTTCTTGCGGGCGGCGTACCAATCGTCGCCTTTTTGGTCCTGCTCCAGGCCGTATCCGGCCACAAAGCGGGAGGGCACGCCCAGAGTACGGGCCATCATGGTCATCGCCGACGCAAAGTGGACACAATATCCCTGCTTGTTTTCCAGGAAATACGCGACAAAATCCTCGTCGTCCGGCGTATCGCCCGGCGTCAGCGTATACGAATAATTTTTTCGCAGGGCGCTTTCCAGCGCCACCATCATATCGTAGGGCCGGATTTTACCGTTGGTCAATGTCTTAGCTGTGTCGGCCACGATGGAGGGCAAATCCGCCGGCACATCCAGATACAGTTTCTGGAACTCCTCGCTGTAAAACTGAACGTCGCCGCTCTTTGTGCCTTCTTCCAGTAGCTTGTTCACCTGGCCTGTAAAGCTTTTATCCCAATGAGAAAGCACCTGGCCGGTAAAGGTATACTCATACGACTTATCCGGCGGAAAACTGTTGATAAAAACCTCAGAATTCATATTAAACAGTACTGGGCTTTTCGCCGGCGTCGTTTCTTTGAAGCTCATCAGCCGGCCCGCGGTGTACAAAATCGATTCCGACGGCCGCATAACCGTCACCGTCATGCCCGTGTTGGCCCCAATCCCCGACAGAATCGCCTGTCCATTCTCACTGTCCGGCTTGTTGAGGTCAAAGGCGTTATAATACTCGTCCTTAAACAGGGAACTCCCCAAACGGTAGTAGGTCGCTTTTTCCGCTGACCATTCCTGCCCGTCATAGGTCGTATACACCTTGCCTTTCAGCAGGGTCGGCGTTTGGGTTTTCACCTTGAGCACCTTGGTTTCATCGTCCAGACGGATATTGCCGCCCAGCTTTCCTTTCTGTGGCTGCAGCCCAGCCGAAACCAGGTCATAATCGGCATAACCGGTGTTCATTTTGTTGTCAATGCCCAGCAGGGACTGGATATCTTCCGCGGTGTTGGCCAGCGGCCGCACCTTAATACTGCTGGTATCGGCCGGGAGCAGCAGCATGGAAACCACCGAGCAAATAGCCGTCAGCACCACTGCGGTAGCATAGACATACCACGCCGGCTTGCGCCATTTTTTTACGCTCTCCTTGCGCTGCGCCTGGGTCTGCCCTTTCACCTTGGGCAGCTTGGCGCTGGCATACCGCGACATCAGCGGGAACATACCGGTGGCGAGCCAGAGCAGAGCCATCAGGTTGTTGGCCCGGAAACCGTTGACAATAATGATCCAGAACAGAATACCCGAGCAGACGATCATCGCCCAAACCCGCCGGATACCGCGCACGCAGAGGTACAGGAACGATGTGATTAGAATATGTACGATCCAGATGACCAATTGGATATTGACATCGGTATAGTACTCCGACTTGGTGGGGAATTTATGGATCCACCAATCCATCAGGCCCTGTACATAAGTGAGCATATTGTCCCAGTTGCCGGTAATCAGGATCCCCAGCAACCCCAGGACGAGGCAGCCGCCAATGGCTGCCGGCAATATCCATTTGCGCCGGGTTCCCAGCGCCAGCACCACCACAATGACAGCGGCATGGATGATCATATTCGTCATAGTGGTATGGAAACGGAACAGCTGGTCGAACGCCAGCATGGCGCCGACCGCCATGGCCATGCAGCACAGGCTGTCCAGCAGCAGTTCCATCCAGTCGCTGACCGTCATGCGGGTGCGGGAGGGCGATTGGCTTTTGCTTTTCATCGTCTCAGTCCTCCTCCCAGTCGGTCGCCGATTTCTTCCGGTTTGGGAATGCCGATCAGCTTAATCATGGTGCCTTCCAAATTGGGAAGTTTGTTTTCATCGCCATCGGGGAACGGCATTACAAACGAGGTTTCGCAGCGGCGCATTGCCATATCGTTCAGCGTGCTGAACAGCTCGTCTGAGAAGCGATCGGTAATCACGTAAGCCGCCTGGAGCTGGCCGGCGTTGTCAATACGCATTTGCGACATATCCAGCTTATCCTCCAGCTTGGCAAACGGCGCCATAACCAACTGGTCATACGCTTCTTCAAAGTCGGCTTCACTGATAACCGGCAGATCCAGATCCCCATGCGGCATATCCGGATTCCCGAGCATCATCAGCCGCACCGTCTGGCCGCCCAGCATATAAAACTGGGCCAGCGTGGCGGCGGTTTCAGTGGCAATGTCCGCGTAGTCGTCCACCTTGTCGCTGTGCGTCCCGGTGTCCATCACCAGCAGCACATACGGCTCGGATGATATCTCATACTGCCGGGTCTGAAGCTCATGTGTACGGGCGGTCTGTACCCAGTGAATCCGTTTGAGCGAATCCCCCTGGTGATAAGCCCGGACGCCTGCATAGCTGTCGCCGAAATCGGCTACGGACACCCGCAGGCTCGACGAATCCGTCGTGAATTTGGGCGTATCCGGATCAATTTCCAAATCATGAAGCTGCGGATAAACGGCCAGAGCCTCGGTCGGGTCAGACACAGCTCCCGGTCGCAGCAGCGGCAGAGAAAAAATACCGAATGCGTCGTATACTCGGATGCGATGCGGCACCGATTTCCATAGTCCCCTATGGTCGCAGGCAATTTCCATGGAAAACGACTCTTTGAAATAGCCCATCCGCAGGGACAGGCGTGTCATAGACGCCTGTTTGATGGTAAATTTCTGTTTTCTGCCTGTCTTGCCGCTTTTCGGGGCCATAATTCCAAAATCGGCCAAAGCGGGAAACACAAGGAATCCGCTCAGCGTCACTTCGAGACTGACGTCATCCAGCCGTTTGATGGAATTGGTCAGCAACCGCTGGCGGCAAGTGAGGCTGAACGCGGCCAGCAGCACCGATATGGCCGCCAGAGCCAGCAACATGGCCAAAAACAGCACCACCCAGAATATTTCACGGACGCCGGTGGCAAAAGCCACGAACAGCGTCAGTGCCAAAAGTCCGATATATCCCCAACCCCGTAACGTCATCGTACAGCAGGCACCGGCAGGGTATTCAGGATCGTCTCGATAACCGCTTCCGGCGTTGTACGGTGCAGACCGGCACGGTTACGCATGATCATGCGGTGGCAGAGCACGTGGCGCGCCATTTTCTGGACATCGTCCGGCAGCACAAAGCTGCGGCCGGCCAGCATCGCGCTTCCGCGGGCGGCCTGCATCAACGCGATGGAACCACGCGGGCTGGCGCCCATCAAAACCTCATCCGCCTTACGGGTCGCTTCCACAATGGCAACCACATAGTCTACCACAGGCTGCGAACAATCCACCTGCTGCAGAATCTGCTGCATGGCCAGAACATCCTGAGCCGAAGCAACCGGCTGCAGCTTTACTTTGGTGTGGCGGTCATCATGGCCCGTCACAATCCGCATTTCCTCCTCATGGGTCGGATAGCCCATGGATATGCGCATGAAGAAACGGTCCATCTGCGCTTCCGGCAGCGGATAAGTACCCGCCATCTCGACCGGGTTCTGGGTGGCCAGCACCATAAACGGCGCGGGCGCGGGATAGGTCTGCCCGTCGATGGTGACCTGGTTTTCCTGCATGACCTCCAGCAACGCCGACTGCGTTTTAGGGCTGGAACGGTTGATTTCGTCAGCCAGTACAATCTGGTTCATAATGCTGCCGATGTGCAGCTCCTGTTCGCCGGTCTTCATATTGAACATGGTAAAACCCGTGATATCGGACGGCAGCACGTCCGGGGTAAACTGAATACGCCGGAACGAACAGCCCAGTGAGGAGGCCAGCGCCGAAACCATCGTGGTCTTGCCCAGACCCGGGATGTCCTCGATCAGAACGTGTCCCGAACACAGGAGGGAAATCATCAGCAGATCCACCACATCCTCTTTACCTACGATGACCTTTTTCACATTCTGTCGGATATCCTCGATTGTCTTCAAATACTCCATAATGAACCTCCCCCGTTATCATGGGAAAAAATTTGTGCTTTTTACACATAGGGCTATTATACCGTGTCTTTTTTTAAAAGTCCATGCTTTCTTGTGGGTTTGGCCCACCAAAATCCATAGAACATTTTTGTTGTTTACTTCTGAAAAAGACCGATAAGCCATCCACATTTCAATGAAACGTCTATACATAATGTCCCTGTGTCCACGCCATACTACCTATGGAGGTGATAAACAATGAGCCCGAAAGAAGTATTGTATATCGACGACGCCCTGGGACATGAGCAGTATCTGCAGACCAAATGCCAGCAGACGGCCAATCAGCTTCAGGACAAGGAACTCAAAACCTTTATTGAACAGCAGATGACCAAACACCGCCAGTTGTTCGGCCAATTTTATCAACTCGTGTAAGGAGGGACGATTCAATGGATGACAAATGCCTAATGGAAGACATGCTGCTCGTGGTCAAGGGTGCGTGCGATCTGTATATGCACGGCACCATCGAGTGCCCCACCAGCAACGTGCACAGCGCCTTCAGCACCGCGCTGAACGACACGCTCAAAATGCAGGACGAGATTTACCAGAAAATGTCGGCGAAAGGCTGGTATACCACCCAGCAGGCCGACCAGCAGCAGATCAACCAGGTAAAGCAAAAACACGCCAGCGCAGCCAACTAATGCGCAGCCGCTCCTTCGGGAGCGGTTTTTTTATATTTGTCCGGTCGGCTGCGGCCCGGCGTATTGGATCTATCTATAATAATGTAATAATATAACCACCAGATATCCTGTCGGTTTCTGAAAAAAGCACTTGACCGCCTGCCAAAATTATGCTATAGTAGAAAATACCTCAAAAGGGGTTATTTTTTTGCGCCCGTTTTTTGGGTGCGGGTTCCCTTATTTTCGAGGGAGGCTATGTAAAATTCCGACTATCGGGAGGTGCCGTTAACATGAGAGTCAAAATTACCCTGGCCTGCACGGAGTGCAAACAGCGCAACTACAACATGATGAAAAACAAGAAGAACGACCCGGATCGGCTGGAAATGCAGAAATACTGCCGTTTCTGCCGGAAACACACCACACACAGAGAGACCAAATAAGCACGTCTCATCGGACGGACTTACCGCCCCGGCGGGCGGGAAGAAAAGGAGGGTTCCCCATGGCTGATGAAATCGTCAATTCCCCGGAAACGGAGAAAACCGAAAAGGATGCGAAGGCTTCCAAATCCGCCAACAAAAAAGGACCCGGTCCGGGCAAACGGATGGCCAAATTCTTCCGCGATACCAAAGGAGAATTTAAAAAAATCATTTGGCCTACTTTCCCCACCGTGGTGCGTAACACCGGCGTCACCCTGGCGATGTGCGCGTTCCTTGGCCTGATTATTTGCGTTGTGGATATCGGCCTGTCGGCCTTGATTAACCTGATGGTGTGATAACCGTCGCACCCTGTTAGGAGGACGAGCAATGTCTGATCAGGCGCACTGGTATGTCGTGCATACCTATTCCGGCTATGAAAACAAAGTGGCGACCAATCTTGAAAAGATTGTGGAAAACCGGAAGCTGCACGACTGGATCCATGAGATCCGCGTCCCGACCGAAACGGTCGTGGAAATCAAAGACAACAAAAAACGGGAAGTCGACCGCAAAATTTTTCCCGGCTACGTGCTGGTGAAAATGGTCATGACCGACGACAGCTGGTACATTGTCCGCAATACGCGGGGCTGTACTGGATTTGTCGGCCCCAACGGCAAACCCACTCCCCTGACCGACGAAGAAGTCGCGGCCCTGGGCGTGGAGAAGCACGAAGTGGAAGTGACCTATCAGGTCGGCGATACGGTCCGGATCAACGACGGCCCGCTGGCAAATTTCACCGGCGTCGTCGACGAACTGGATGTGGAGAAGAACATGGTGCGGGTGACCATTTCCATGTTCGGCCGCGAAACCCCGGTCGAACTGGAGCTGGACCAAGCCGAACCCATGTGAGCAGAACAGTTCCGATGTATCAAGCGGTTCGCCGCTTTTTACTGTGCGCCGGACACGTTTCCGGCTGTGGGAGGAACGGTGCGAAGCCTGTCTTCGCCGGTAGCCGTTCCGCCATTGACCACGATTTTTGGAGGTGCAAGAAAAAATGGCTCAGAAAGTAACCGGTTACATTAAACTGCAGATTCCGGCTGGCAAAGCTACGCCGGCGCCCCCTGTCGGACCGGCCCTTGGTCAGCACGGCGTCAACATTATGGCTTTTACAAAGGAATTCAACGAGCGTACGAAAAACGACGTGGGCCTGATTATCCCTGTCGTCATCACGGTGTATGCCGACCGTTCGTTTACCTTTGTCACCAAGACCCCCCCTGCGGCGGTCCTGATCAAAAAAGCCTGCGGTATCGAAACCGCGTCCGGCGTGCCGAACAAGAATAAGGTCGCCAAGATCACGCGGGACCAGGTAAAGAAAATTGCCGAGACCAAGATGCCCGATTTGAACGCTGCCAGTGTGGAAGCGGCCATGAGCATGGTCGCCGGTACTGCGCGCAGCATGGGTATTGAAGTCGTCGACTAAACCCGCATTGGGTGGGAGGAACATCTCAACCATTCCGATTTTACCACTCTACGCGGTTTGCTCCGGCAAGGCCCGGCATGCAGCCGCGTATCAACAGGGAGGATAAGCCAATGAAACACGGTAAAAAATATGCCGACAGCGTTAAGCTGATCGACAACAATACGTTGTATGATATAAACGACGCGTTGGATCTGGCGGTGAAAACCGGTAAAGCCAAATTCGACGAAACGGTGGAAGTCCACGTGAAACTGGGTGTCGACAGCCGTCACGCGGATCAGCAGGTCCGCGGCGCGGTCGTGCTGCCCAACGGTACCGGTAAATCGGTCCGCGTGCTGGTTTTTGCCAAAGGCGATAAAGCGCAGGCTGCTCAGGATGCCGGTGCCGAGTTTATCGGCGACGACGAGACCATCGCCAAAATTAACGGCGGATGGATGGACTTTGACGTGGTCATCGCCACCCCGGATATGATGGGTGTGGTCGGCCGCCTGGGTAAAGTCCTCGGCCCCCGCGGTCTCATGCCCAACCCGAAGGCGGGTACGGTAACGCCGGACGTGGCCAAGGCGGTCAACGAAGCGAAAGCCGGTAAGATCGAATATCGTCTGGACAAAACCAATATCATTCACTGCCCCATCGGCAAGGTATCTTTCGGCGCCGGTAAGCTGCAGGAGAACTTTGATGCGCTGCTGGGCGCGATTGTCCGGGCTAAACCGGCGGCATCCAAAGGCCAGTATATTAAATCCTGCGTGGTATCGGCCACCATGGGCCCCGGTATTAAGATCAACCCCGTTAAAATCGGCTGATTTTCATAAAACCGGCCCCTTGACAAAGCGTTTCGCTTTGTATATAATAGTAAACGCTGTTCTTCCACAGACAGCAGGTGTCCCCCGGGACCTAACGGCCAACGCCGCCTGCCGAGGCAGAGAGCTTTAACTGGAGTGACACGGATTCTTTGTATTCCGATGCTTTTTGTTAATGCGCCCTTCCTGTGGAGCGATCCGCCGGAAGGGCTTTTCTTATGTTGAAGACGGCAGATTCAGCATGGAGGTGAATTAGATTTGCCAAGCGAGAAAGTATTGCAGGAAAAACAGGCGTACGTGGAAGAGCTGGCTGAAAAGCTGAGCAAAGCCACGGCCGGCGTTGTCGTAAGCTATCAGGGTATCACGGTTGCGGACGATACCAAGCTGCGCCGCCAGCTGCGCGAAGCCGGTGTGGAGTACACGGTTGTGAAAAACACCATGCTGCGCCGCGCCAACGAAAAAGCGGGCCTCAGCGACATGGACTCCGTTCTGGAGGGTACCACCGCCGTGGCCATCAGCCCGGAGGATCATGTGGCGGCTGCCAAGATCCTGTGCGAGTATGCGGACAAAAGCCAGACCTTTAAGGTAAAGGCCGGTTTTGTCGAAGGCAAGGTTATCGACGCGAATGCGGTCGGTGAGCTGGCCAAAATGCCTCCCAAAGAGGTGTTGGTCGCCAAGGTACTGGGCGGCTTGAATGCGCCGATCAGCGGTTTGGTGTGTGTACTGAATGGTACGATGCGCGGACTCGTCTGTGCGCTGAACGCAATTGCCGAAAAGCAGGGCGCGTAAAGAACCCCATTGGCAGGCCAAAAGGCTGCCTAACTATTAAAAATTGATTTGGAGGATTTAAAAATGTCTGATAAAGTTTTGAAATTGATCGAAGATGTCAAGGCTCTGACTGTTATGGAGCTGTCTGAACTGGTGAAAGCTCTGGAAGAGGAATTCGGCGTTTCCGCTGCCGCTCCGGTGGCTGTTGCCGCTGCTCCGGCTGCCGGCGCCGCCGCTGCCGCTGAAGAGAAAACCGAGTTTGACGTTGTTCTGGCCGAAGTTGGCGCCAACAAGATCAACGTGATCAAAGTGGTCCGCGAGATCACCGGCCTGGGCCTGAAAGAAGCTAAAGAAGTCGTTGACGGCGCTCCCAAGGCTGTCAAAGAAGGCGTTTCCAAGGACGATGCGGAAGACATGAAGAAGAAACTGGAAGAAGCCGGCGCGAAAGTCGAGCTGAAGTAAGATTTTTCTTTAAAGCCTCCCACCCGAAAGGGCGGGAGGCTTTTTATCTACTTTTAAAATCAAAAGCCCCCTGTATAGGGGGCTTTTGATTATTTGGTTGGGGACGCTTTGCTCATGGCATCCGAAACGCCGGTGCGCACCTTATTCATGGCATCCGAAGCGCCTTTACTGATATCGTCTATCAGGTTAGACGAATGCGAAGAGGAAGTCGTGCTGCTCGTGGTCGTCGTAGTAGTAGTCGAGGTGGTGGTGGTTTTGTCCTTATCGTTATTCTTATCGTCTTTGGACGTACACCCCACCAGTGCGACGGTCATCAGCAGGGTCCCCGCCAATATGCCGGCTAATCCGCGATTGGACTTGGACATATCTGCGTCAACTCCTTTTTCATTCCGATCGGAAAGAAACTCTCTCTTTCCGCTATTTACTATCCCCTATTCTTCGTCATTTATTAGCGTCCATTCTTTTCCTGCTTTTGTCACGCCACCGATAATAAGGCAAACCTATGTTAATAAATTAAAATGTTATCCACACTCGGACCGACTACTCGCGCATGGTCTGTTATTATATCTTTATTATGATGATACATAGAGAGGATAATACCCATAAACGACAAATAAATACCGTGCTTTGAAACGCTTTTCTGCCTGAAAAAGGCGGCCTATTTGCTGGCCGCCTTTTTTTTACACTATTTCTGTTTTTTTGAGGGCCTTGAGGCATAGCGACTGGGAGACACGCCATATTTCTTCTTAAACATCTTTGAAAAGTTATAAACGTTTCCGTAGCCGACACTGAGCGCTGCCTCACTGACGCTGAATCCATGCTCGGACATCAGCGCCGCCGCATTTTCCAACCGGACATCCATCAGGAACTGGTGGGGAGAAACACCCATTTGCTGCCGGAAAATAGTGCTGAAATAGCTGTGACTGACATTGAGACTATCTGCCAGGCCTTCAATTGTAATGGGTCTTGTATAATTTTTATGAATATACCCGGCAGCCCTGTCTACAAAGGTCTTATGGCTTGCGCCGGTGTCCGCACGGTCAATGGTCGCCAGAAATTCGAGAATTTTACCGCTAATATAATATTCACGGCCATGCATCCATTCATCTGTCGCGCCGAGAGAGCGGAAAATATGCTCTGCATAATGCGCATCAAGCACATACTCGCAGGCAAGCCGCGGGATCTCCAGAGGCGTTTCAAAGCCCACCCAGCAATAATGCCAGGGATTGGAGTGGTCCGGCTCATAATAGACCGCTTCATGAGGATGAATAATAAACAGCTGCCCTTCGGTGACCGTATATATTTGATCGTTGGCATAATAGTATCCGACGCCGGAATAAACGTAATGCAGCAGATAATAGTCGTTCATAACCCGGACCTTCGCTTTTTTATGCGGGCATTTTTCTTCTCCATATTGCAGGGGAACCACGTCCCGCAGCCCTTTATCGTCCAACATAATAAATTTTTGCATCGTCCATCCCCCCTGCTCTGCTCACTATAATCATAGCAGATTATGACAAATCCGCAATGGTTTTTGACAAAAAATTTATACTAACAGAGGCAAAACCAGCCTATGGAATTTCCTGCGGCTCTCTGCTACACTAAAGCTAACCAATCAGGCTTGGAGGGGTAAGGATGAAACGAATGAAACAAAGGAAAAGGGTGTTGTCTTTTATGCTTACGGCAGCGATGCTTGGCTCTGCCATTTTATCCGTTGGTCCCACAGCTTTCGCGGAAGAAACCGAACCGTGGAACAGCGGTGCGGATTGGCCTGCAATGAATTCGGTAAGCCGTTTGAAAGCCGGGCAGACGTATTTCACTTATAAAGAGTGGACAGGCGAAAAAAACTCGACCGATATTCAGGGAAATCCGGTGCGCCAGGGCGATGTGTTTGAGGTAAACCGCGAACCTGCCCATGCCAGTGAAACGCTGCCCTACGACAGCGTGGAAAAGGCCCGGCAGGGTGCGGTCAACTACGATTTTGAGCAATCTTCCTATTATAAGCGGCTGACCGGGGCCGGCCAGATCTGGGATCTGACCGTATTCAAAAACCCGGCTCTGGCCGAAGATGCGGGTGTAGCCGCCAACTTCTACAAGAAAGAATTCGTTATGACCCCCTATACCGGTACCGGTAAGGTGGAATCCTACGAAACAGCCAACTATGGCTGCGGTTGGAAATCGGTGGAGCTTCCCGCCAGCTGGCAGACGCAGGGGTTTGATTTCCCGATCTATTCCAATATCGGTATTCCCTGGAAAGCCTATGGCAACGCGACGGGCAGCGATACCAGCCTGGTGCCGGCCGCACCGCTGGTCACCAATCCAGTGGGCTTTTACCGCAAGCGTTTTGATGTGGATCCCGACTGGATGGCCAACGGCAAAAAAGTGTATATCTCCTTTAAAGGCGTTGAATCCGCCATGTACCTCTACGTCAACGGACATGAGGTAGGCTATACGGAAAATTCGTTTGATGCGCACGATTTTGATATTACGCCGTTTCTCAACCCAGACGGAAAAGACAACCTGCTGGCGGTGCGGGTGCATCGCTGGTGCGATGGCAGCTGGCTGGAGGATCAGGACTTTATGCGGCTGGGCGGCATTTTCCGGGACGTTGTTTTATACGCCACACCGGCGGTACATATCCGGGATTATAAGGTGGAGACCGATCTGGACGAGACCTATACGGACGCAAATCTGAAGCTGCGGCTGAACATCTCCAACATGAGCGACCAGGCCGTCGACAGCTTTGGCGTGGATGTGCGGCTGTTTGATGAAGAGGGGCGCAATATTGTCGCCTCCTCCCCCATACAGCAGGACGTGCCGGCCGTTGCGTCCGGGAAAGAGGGCGTTTTGTCCCTGACCCGCCTGATTCCCTCCCCTCATCTTTGGTCTGATGAAGATCCCTATCTTTACACACTGGTCATCTCGCTGTATGATAAGCAGAGCGGCAAGCACTTTGAAAGTGTCGCTCAGCAGCTCGGTTTTCGTGAAATCACCTTTACCATGACCGAAGTGGACGAGAACTACAACAAGGTTACCACGCACTATGAACCCATCCGGATCAACGGCAAACCGTTGATCTTTAAGGGCGCCAACCGCCATGATTTAAGTCCGTATACCGGCCGGTACGTGTCGCATGAGCTGTATGAAACCGACCTCAAAATGATGAAACAAAGCAATATCAACGCGGTGCGTACCTCGCATTACCCCAATGATAATTATTTTTATTATCTCTGCGACAAATACGGTTTGTATGTAATGGCCGAGGCCAATATGGAAAGCCATGCGCTGGAGGGGGATATCAAGATTACGGAAAACGCCCCCAGCGATGTGATGGCGGAGAATCTGGAAGCCGCGTATATCGACCGTCTGACCGCCAATATGGAGGCGCAGAAAAACCGGACCAGTGTGGTGATGTGGTCGCTGGGAAACGAAAGCGGCATTACGCCCCAGACAAAAATGCTGCAGCGTTCCATCCAGGAGGTAGTGCGTCCTCTCGACTCCACCCGTCCAGTCAACTACGAGCGCCTGCACGGCGAGGGCGGCGTGGACGTCAACTGCGATATGTACGCGGCGCTGGAAACGATCGCCGCCCGCGGCGGGGATGCCGACCGAATGCCCTATTTTCCCATTGAATACAGCCACGCGATGGGCAACGCCTCCGGCTGGTTTATGGAATACTGGAATGCCATACGGAAATACGACAATGTGATGGGCGGCTTTATCTGGGATTGGGTAGACCAGTCGATGGCCACCCCGCTGCCCACGGTGGAGCCGGTGTATCTAATCGATGCCGACAAAAGCCGAAACGGCTACACCGGCGTATTAAACGGTGAGGTCAAAACCGATACCCAGACAGGCCGATCGTATCTGGAGGGCTATATGACGATTCCCTCCACCGCCGATGCGGGCGGTAAAATCAACGAGTCGCTGTCCGGTACCCATTCGTTTACCTTTGAAATGATGGTGCGCCCGCGCAATGGTACGGACATATCCGGCAACGCCATTGCCCAGCCGCTGATGCAAAAAGGCGATACACAGGTGGCGCTGCGCGCCTACAATCCGGGCCGCATCGATTTCATCACCTACATGACCACCAATGGCTCCACCGGATCATGGGCGCAGACCGAGTACCAGCGCCCGTCCGATTGGGCCAGCGGCAAATGGCAGCATTTGGCGGCCGTTTACGACGGGGGCACCCATACCACGTCCCTTTATCTCGATGGCCAGAAACTGTCGGTCACCAAGGCTCCCGCCATTGCTGACGATGCCTACATCAAAAAGAGTGCGTATGATTTCGCCATAAATTACTGTACACAAAAGGGCCGTGTCGGGGAAAACGACGTCGCCATGGCCCGTGTGTATACCAAAGCGCTGAGCGATTCCGAAATCACGGCCCAGCGGGAGGCATATATCAACGATACCGTCTACGCCATTACCGCCGACAGCAGCGATGTGCTGATGTGGTTGGATTTCAGCGATGCCATGGTAAAGCAGGACGCTTCCACCCGCGTGTGGGATTATTATGGTGAAACCGGCCACGAGGCACTGGCCGGCCAGTATCTCGCCTATGGCGGCGACTGGGGCGACGTGATCAATTCCGGCAACTTTTGCCAAAATGGCGTTGTATCAGCCGACCGCACACCCCAACCTGAGCTGCAGGAAATCAAATACGTGCATCAGCCGCTGTGGTTTACTGCCACTCAGAAGCAGCTATCCAGGGGCGAGGTTACGATTTATAACGAAAAGGTCTTTACCGGTACCGACGACTATGACCTTCATTGGGAACTGATCGAGGACGGCGCCGTGATCGGCAGCGGTACGATGACGGCGGCTGTCGGTGCGGGTGAGACGAAAACGCTCACCGTGCCCTACAAGATACCGGACAGTCCCAAAACAGACGGAGAGTATTTCCTCCATATCGCGGCCGTGCTGAAAGCGGATACCGATTGGGCCGAAACCGGTCATGTGGTCGCATACGGCCAACTGGGCATCGGAGTGGATATCGAAAACACGCCCCTGCCGGATATGAGCCGTTTTGGGGCGCTGAAAAAGGCTGAGAACGGCGAGTCCATCACCATTACCGGCGACGGCTTTGCCCTGTCTGTGGATAAAAAAACCGGCCTGATCGCTTCCTACATCGTGGGTGGTGAAACCCTGCTCACGCAGGGCCCCACCCCCAACTACTGGCGCGCCCCCGCCGACGGCGATAAGTTCTCCAACGAATGGGCCAACGCCAACCAGTCCATGGTTTTGGAGGCTCTGACCGCCGTGCGGCAGGATGGCCTGTATGTCATCCATACCCGGTTAAACCTGCCTGTGGCTAACAATTCGAAACAGGAGATGACCTATACGGTGTATCCGTCGGGCGCCGTACAGGTGCAGGCAAAACTGATTCCGGCCGCCGGCGCGGGTGAATTGTTAAAATACGGGGCCGAGCTTACCTTGCCCGCCGCATTCGAACAGATTACCTGGTACGGCAGCGGCCCGGAGGAAACCTTTGCCGACCGCCGCGCAGGCGCGCTGGTCGGCCTGTATACCGATACTGTTTCCAACTCGTTCTATCCCTATCAGAATCCACAGGTGTCCGGCAACCATACCGACACGCGCTTTATTGCGCTGGAAAACCCGGATACGGCCACAGGGCTGCTGGTGGTGGGAAAATCGCCGGTTGAGGCGAGCGCGACCCATTTCAAAGTAACCGATTACGCGAACCGCAAGCATCCGTATGAGATGCCCCAGACCGACTACACCATCCTCAACATCGATCAGGTTTCCCGTGGTATTGGTCAGGAGTCGCACGGCCCGGGCCAGTTGAACCAGTACAAACTGCCGGCCACCCGCACCTTTGATTATACCTATACGTTTTGTCCGTATGACACTGAAACCGACGATGTAATGACCCTGAGCAAACCGTGGCGTACGGCGGTAGAACCCACTCTGGATCCCAACGGGCACGATTTGGCGGTGGTTGCGCGGTTCAGTGAAATCGAACAGACCTGTATCGCAACCAAGGATACCAGTATGAAAGACCTGTACGCCGACTGGAAGGCACTCGATGGCGGCAAGCCAGTGGATCTTACCGAATTTGATCCCGATAAGCTGTACCTGCGCATGACCATCGACCTGTCCTCATCGGATGAGAGCATTCCGGCCGGAAACCTGTTTACCGGCGGCTGGATTAAATTGCGCTCACCGGATGTGGAAAACAAAGAGGGCGACAGTCAGGCCGGCAACAAGGAACACAATTTCGGATGGACAATCAACAGCTCCTGGGAATTGCATTACGGTGTGAATCAGATCGATATACCGCTGGCGGACGCGCTGAACGGCCTATATAAATCCGATGGCGGAGTAAAATATGGCGTCAACAATAAGCGCGGACTGATCGACTGGACACAGGTAAATCGCCTGATCTGCGTGGTGCAGACGCCTCTGGGAAACGCCGCCAGCCCGTATGTGAACGAAACCCTGTCCATGACGATCAGCAAAGCGGCCATTGTCGATATTACCTTTGAGGAGGAATTAGCTGCTTTGAAAGAGCTGACCGACAACCCCATTGCGAAGGGCTCCAACAGCGACGAGTCCTACGCCGCATATACCGCGGCGCTGGAACAGGCGACTAAAGTGGTGGCCAGCAAGCGAACAACGCTTGAGGATGTGCGGACCGCCCGCGCTCTATTAGACAGCGCGATAGCGGATCTGACTGACGTGACACCGGGAGCCAATAAAACGGCGCTGCGCCAGGCGGTAGCCGAGGCCGAAGCGGTTGACACGGCCTATTTTACTGCGGATACCGTGAAAGCGTTTCAGGAAAAACTGGCAGCGGCCAAAGCGGTCCTGGGCGACAATAATGCAACCCAGTCCGAAGCAGACGACGCCAAAGCCGCCTTGGAGGAAGCCAAAGGCGCACTGAAACCTGCATATTTTGCCGGAGACGTCAACGGCGATGGGGAGGTCTCCGCCACCGACGCGTTGATGGCTTTGCAGGCGGCGACCAATAAAATCACGCTGAATTCTATCCAGCAAACGGCCGCGAACGTTGACAAAAAAGAGGCTGTTACTGCCGCTGATGCGCTGCAAATCCTGCAGTTCGCTACTAAAAAGATCTCCTCCTTTTAATCTCTCTTTCCATCGAAAAGCCGTCCGGCTTAAACCGGACGGCTTTTCTTCTGTTACAGTCAGGCCCGTTGAGGCCGGTGTTTCATCCACAAGATGGTGTCTGCAATCGTTTGGAACAAGTCGCGGGGATGATAGCCAAGCTCCCGCGTCGCTTTGTCATGGGAAAAACGATCGTTGCTGTTCAGCGTATTCAGCGAATACTTGGTGTACAGCGGCCGCTGCCGTTTACGTCGGGCGGCCCAGCCCATCACAGGAGCCGCCGCCTTTGCCATCCAGACCGGCAACACCGGCAGCCGGCGTCCTCCTTGTACCTCCTGCACCATTTTCAGAACATCTTTAACCTCATAATGCCGGTTGGAGAGAATATAGCATTCCCCGGTCCGCCCTTTTTCCGCCGCGGCGATGCAGCCGGCCGCCACATCCCGAACATCCACAAAATCGTATCCGCCCCGCACGCAGGCGGGCAGCTTGCCATGGATATAATCGCTGACCATTTGGACCAGATGATTGCCGGAGCCGTCGTATGGTCCCAGAATCCCCGAAGGATGCACCACCACCGCGTCCAGTCCCCGCGCGACCGCATCCAGCACGACCTGGGTCGCCTCCGCTTTGGTCTTGGCATACCCGCCGGAGACTTGCTCTGAGGAAAAGTGCCGGATTTCCTGCTGGACACGCAGGCTGCTCTTTTCCGGAATGGCGTGTACCGAACTGACATACACCATCCGCTTCACATGGTGCTGCAGGCAAAGCTCCACCATATTCCGCGTACCGCCCACATTGACGTCGTACAGCGGTTTGGTCACTTCACCGGAAATATCCACAATACCCGCTGTATGAATGACGATGATCTCCTTGTCCTCCAGCCCTTCAAACAAGGGTTGTAAAGTGGCTATATCCCGCACGTCCCCGCGGATATACGTCATCCATCTGTCGTCGCTTCCAGGTTCACCGGGCAGGATCAGCCCGCGCATTGTTTTGCCCTGCCGCTTGAGCTGGCGGACAATGGTATTTCCCAGGTGCCCATTGGCGCCCGTAATAATATAGACCCGCTCCATATCGATGCCTCCCTTTATAAATGAACAGGGTGTTGATTTTTCTTTCTACTTGTATTATGATAAATTTAGATGAAAATACAAGACTTGAACTTTGAACATTTTTCGAATGAACCGACAAAACCGGCCACACCTGTTTAAAAGGAGGGGTTGTTTTGAAAAATGTTACAAATAGCCGGAGGGTGCTGCATACCAAACGGCGTCTGCGCAAAGCGCTGACCGAGCTGCTGGAACAAAAGCCACTACAGTCCATTACCGTTCGGGAACTGTGCGAACGGGCCGGGATTAACCGCGGTACGTTTTATATGCACTATACCGACATGTACGATCTGCTCCAGCAGCTGGAAGATGAGATGCTGACGGATTTTAGCAAAGCGCTGGAGCCCCTTTTGCGCGTAAAGGAAAAGCAGCTGCATCCCGTTGAGCTCAGTACGCAGATTTTCCAGTGCCTCAAGGACAACGCGGACATTTGTGTGGTGACGCTTGGGGACTATGGAGACAAGGATTTTGCCCTTAAGCTGATCAATCTGGGACGGGAACACTGTTTTGAAGCCTACACCCAGTATTTTGCCGATGCATCTCCCCGGCAGTTGGATTACTTCTACGCCTTTGTCAGTGCGGGCTGCATCGGCCTGCTTAAAAAGTGGCTGGACGAAGGTATGCTGACCTCCGCTAAGGACATGGCCCTCACCGCTGAGAGTCTCATGCTGCATGGCGTCGGTTTTTTAAAGGGAGAAACCCTGGAAATGCCGGCTTTACAGGAAAGGAAGAAACCACTATGACGACTGCCGCCATTGAAGCGGTGTTTACCGCCGATCTGGAATCGGTATGGAACACCGTCACCTCTCTCACGGAATATACCTGGCGCAGCGATATCCGCCGCATCGACATTATCCCGCAAGGCTTTGTGGAATATACGGCAGACGGTTACTCCACCACCTTTACAGTCACGTCTTTCGAGCCGATGACTCATTATGCGTTTGATATGGACAACAGCCGTATGCACGGCCACTGGACCGGATTATTTACCGAAGAGGACGGCTGCGTCACCATCCGTTTCACTGAAGAGGTGACAGCAAAGGTGTTTTTTTTGAAACCGTTTGTGGGATTGTATTTAAAAAAGCAGCAGGCGGCCTATGTCGCAGATCTCCACAAGGCACTGGGCGGATAATGATCCATAATCACAAAAACCCCCTGGCCGGTAAACGATTTTACCGGCCAGGGGGCTTTGACATATAGGAGGCTGCCTGTGCTCATCCAACAATGTGCAGGTCTTTTGACGCTTTATTGAGTACTTCGCACCCGGTTTCTGTCACCAGCACAAGATCCTCTATCCGCACGCCGATCCGTCCGGGAAGATAGATCCCCGGTTCAATGGAAAAGGTCATGCCAGGCGCGGCCACCGCTTCACTGGCGGAGCCGACATCTGGCGGCTCATGGCAATCCAGCCCGATGTTGTGTCCCAGCCGGTGGGTAAAATAGGAGCCGTATCCCGCTTCCTCAATGACCCGTCGGGCTGCCCGGTCAATGTCTTTCAGCGGTACGCCCGGTTTCACTGCGGCAATGCCGGCCTGGTTTGCTCGTAGCACGGTTTCATATACCCGCCGCTGCTCCTCATCTGCCTCGCCAAAAAACACGGTACGGGTCATATCGCACCAGTAGCGGCCAATGGGTGTGAAAATATCAAAGGTAACGCCCATCCCTTTATGCAGGACGGTGTGTCCCGGTGCATGGTGCGGGTCGGCCGCGTTGGCGCCAAAACAAACCAGCTGCGGTCCATCCGCCACATCCGCACCCCGCGCCGCAAACTCCCGGTTGACGAGCGATGCCAGTTCCAGCTCCGTCACACCCTCCCGCAGCGCCGCGATCGCCGCTTCTACCACCTGATCGTTGACAGCAGACGCCCGCCGCATAGCGGCCTGTTCCTCGGCGTCTTTAAACCGCCGCGCCATATCCACCGGCGCGCTGCCCAGCACCGGGGTTATATCCTTTCGATGGTCCAGCAGTCCGATTAAAAAACGGCTTGGCCATTCTTTGTCGATCCCCATTGTCCCCGGCTGAATCGCCGCCGCCAAATCCGCTACCGGATCGTCGCCGTCTTTGTGCGGCCGCCAGTTGAGCCCCTCGGGCTGAATCCCAAAAATCTCATTGCCAAACAATATGGCGCGGCCGTCGATATCGAGATAGAGGGCCAGCATCCGCTCGTGCGGTTCAATCCACAGGCCGGTTAGATAATACACCGACGCCGTGGAGGATATCAGCGTTTGCCGCAGACCCTCCCGGCGCATATGGCCTATGACATTTGCCAGACGCTGCTGATTCATTAGACAACTCCCCTTTCCTTGCGTACCTATTGATTAGCCACAAACAGAAAAACTGGCGTTTATCTCCAGCGCATTACAGTTATTCTTTGAAGTCTATTGCGAGGCAAAAGGCCTTTGGCTCAAGCCGACAGGCTTAAAATACGGATTCCCGGTTCCTCGCAGACCAATGTGTCAATCCTCGAGTTGACACTATTTGACCATCATGCACACCAGCGTGCAGGGCTTGTCGGTGCGGTTTTCACACCAGTGGCGCTCCCCTTTGGGAATCAGGGTCGCCGCGCCTTTTCCCACCACGCCGACGTCCTTGCCGCTTTCGGTGTAGACCTCTCCCTCCAAAAAATAGGAGTACTCGTCCGCATCGTGGCAGCCATCCCCCTGCTCCGGCACCCGCGCGCCGGGCTGGATGGTGATGAGGCTAAAATCCATATGTGTGTACGCGCCCTCCATTTTAAAAATTTTTCTCATGTCGTATAGCGGCAGCCCCACCGCCGCTATGTCTTCGTCTACATGTATAAGGGTCATATGCATCGTCTCCCTGAAAATATTTGTGGAAAACCGGCGCGGAAATCCGCGCCGGTTTTTATAATTGCTTGCGCAGTTTCGGGTCCATATAGTCCCGCAGGCCGTCACCGATAAAATTGGCCCCAATGGCCACGGTAAAGATTGCCAGCCCCGGGAAGGTGGACACCCACCAGTACTGGAATGCCGTCACGCCGTCGCTCACCATGGCGCCCCATTCCGGAGCAGGCGGCTGGACGCCGAGCCCCAGGAAGCTCAAGCCGGAGAACATCAGAATGGCATTGCCCAAATCCAGTGTCGCCATTACCAGCAGCGGCCCGATGCTGTTGGGCAGGATTTCCCGGAACAGTATCCGCGCACGGGACGCCCCCATCAAGCGGCTGGCCGTCACATAATCGTTTTCCTTCAGCGATATGACGATGCTGCGGGTCAGGCGGGCGTAATTGGGCCACCAGATGATCGCCATGGCGAACACCGAATTGACGATGCTCGGTCCCATGGCCGCCGCGATCACCATGGCCAGGATCAGCGGTGGGAACGACTGCACCATTTCGCTGAGGCGCATCATAATATCATCGACGATCCCACCCGCGTAGCCGGCGACCGCGCCGTAAACCATACCGATTAAAAACGAGAACAGCACCGTAATCAGGCCCGCTGTGATGGAATACTGGCTGCCCACCAGCACACGGCTGAATACATCGCGCCCCAGGCTGTCCGTGCCAAACCAGTGCGCCCCGCTGGGTGCCTGGAACCGCTGCGACAAATCCTGGGCGAGGGGATCCATGGGCGCAATCAAGCGGGCCAGCACCATAACCACCAGCCACACCAGACAAATGATGAGCCCGACTTTAAACATGAAATTCTTTTGTTTCCATAAACTGCGTATCGTGTGCACGCTCGTCATCCTCCCTTTCCGTCATTCCATACGCCGGCCCTTACTGGTACCGGACACGGGGATCGATAATACCGTAAAGGATATCAATCACAAGGTTGATGACGACATAGTTCAGGGCGATCAGCAGCGATACGCCGCAGATCGCGGGAAAGTCCAGCGTCGTGGCCGCCTGGTAGGCGTACTGCCCGATGCCGGGCCAGGCAAAAATCTTTTCCACAAACACCATACCGCCAAGCAGGTTACAGAAACCCATACCGGCTACGGTGATGACCGGGATCAGCGCATTGCCCAGCGCGTGGCCCGTGACCACCCGCCGTTCACTCATGCCTTTGGCACGGGCGGTGCGTATGTAGTCCATGGACATGGTTTCCAGCAGATTGCTGCGGGTCTGGCGGGTGATAAGCCCCATGGTGAAGAAGCCCAGCACCAGTGCCGGCAGGATCAGGTGGGACAATGCGTCCCCCACCAGCGACCAGTTCCCGGAAAGCAGTCCGTCCAGCACATACAGGCCGCTGCCACCGGTGGGGATCTCGCCCCGGATATCCAGCCGGCCGCCGCCGGGGAACCAGCCCAGTGTGGATGAAAACACCGACAGCATCAGCAGCGCGAACCAGAAGCTGGGAATCGACACACCGCTGACCGATATCGCCCGCAGGGCCTGGTCGGCGGCTTTATTTCGAAAAACCGCCGAGAGAACGCCGAACAGAATCCCCAGCACAATGGCGATGAGCATGGCGAAGACGGACAATTCCACCGTGGCCGGGAAACACTGCAACAGGTCCTGCATCACCGGCTGGCCGGTACGGATGGACGTGCCCATGTCCCCTTTCAGCAGGTTACCGACATAGACGAAATACTGCTGATACAGCGGCTTGTCCAGTCCCCATTTCTCTTTATACGCCTGCACAACCTCCTCATCGGCCTGCGCCGACTGGCTCAGGTTGGCCGCAACCGGGTCGCTGGGAACCATATGGGAGATCAGGAAAACCATTAACGAGACGCCAAACAGGAGAAGAATCATCATTCCCAGTCGTCTCAGGATATAACGCCACAAACCGCTGCACGTCCTTTCTGTCATCCGGTATTCCATAAAACCGGATCGCCTGTGCGATTAAGCTTTATGGAATACTGGCGTTCGGGATAAGGTACCCGCCGGGAAGACCGGATATCCGGCCTTCCCGGCGGCTGATTTACCGCTTTACGTCCACTTCCAAATGGACTTTATTTTACTGTGAGCTGCGCCAGCTGGATTTTGCTTAGATCGTTGTAAAGCACATTATCGAGCGTGGTGCGCGACGCAAACACCTGGGGATGCTCGAGCAGGAAAGCATAAGGGCTGTTTTCCGCCACCATGTCCTGCAGCTCCTCTGAATACTGGGCGCGTTTGGCTTTATCGGATTCGCCCTCAATTTTTTTGCCCAGCTCCAGCATATCCTCATGGCCGTCCGCGCTCCACTTGGCGCGCTCGCCAACCAGTTCGCCCGGCAGGAACGCCAGCTGGTTGTTGATATCGAAATAGTCCGGGCTCCAGTGCATCAACAGGAACGGTACCTCGCCGTTGCGGTAAGGATCGATGACCACGCTGAACTCGCTGGTCTTAATATTCACGGTGATGCCGATCTGAGCCAGATCGTTTTTGATTTTCTGGGCGATATCGGTCCATTTCATGCCCGCGGTTTCATAATTGGCCGCATTCAGTTCAATGGTAAAACCCTTCTCGTAGCCGGCCTTTTTCATCAGCGCCTTGGCCTTTTCAATGTCCTGATAGTTGTCATCACGGGTTTTGGCCCCGGAAAATCCCTGCTGTACAAAGGTCAGCGGCAACACCGCGCCTTCGCCGCACATGGCTTTCAGGCCCTTATAATCTATGGCGTAACGCACCGCCTGCTGAACGTCCGGGTTGGCCATTTCCTTACCAATTTTGGGATCGTTGTTCATCAGCAGGAACGTCATCTGGGCGGTGAGGCCCCGTTTAATGGCCACATCGCTGTTGCCTTCAAGCTGGCCCACGTTGTCCTGGTTCAGGGAGAGGGCTATGTCAATCTCACCCTTTTGGATCATCTGGATTTGGGTGTTGGTGTCCGGGATTTCCTTGAGAATGATTTTTTCCACATTCCCGGTCTCACCCCAGTACTCTTTGTTTTTCTCCAGCACCAGTTCGGTGCCCTTCGTCCAGCTCTTGAGCACAAACGGGCCGGAACCGGCGGAATGCTGGTCGAGATAGGTCTGGGCCTTATCGGTTTTGCTGGCGTCGGCCGCATCGGTGCCGCCGTTCTGCTTCACCAGTTCGCTGTCCAACACACAAAAGGCGTTGGAAGCCAGTTTGGTCAGGAACGAGGCGTCTTTTTCTTTCAGCGTGATTTTCACGGTATACTCGTCCGGCGCCTCGATTTTGTCAATGCCGGCCACATGCGCCGCCGTGTTGGATTTCAGGTTCATCACACGGGTGATCGACCAGACCACGTCCTTGCTGGTCAGGGGATTGCCGCTTACAAACTTCACATCCTGGCGCAGCGGGAAGGTATAGACCTTACCCGACTCGTCCAGCGACCATTCTTCAGTTGTCAGGGACGGCTTGGGATTTTCAATATCTTCGCCCTCAATGCGGAACAGCATGTCATAGGTCGCATACGTGATCATGTTGGCGTAAACTTCGTACGCCGCGCCCGGGTCCAACGTACTCAGGTCGGTCGACGCGCCTACGACGACGGTTTTAGAAGCGGACGATCCGCCCGACGCATCGCCCGGGCCGTTTTTGCCCCCGCCGGTACAGCCGCTCGCGGCGCCGATCATCAACACGCCGGCCATAGCGGTACAGGCCGCTTTCAGCCAATGGTTTTTACTCATCCTTGTTCCTCCTCTGGTTTAGTATACAGATGACAGGCCACAAAGTGCCCTGCGTCTTCCTCTTTTAAGTCCGGCCGCACCTGCCGGCATATATCCATCGCATGCGGGCAACGAGTGTGAAACGGGCAGCCGGGCGGTACGGCAGAGGGGCTGGGAAGGTCCCCTTTGAGCAGTATCCGCTCCGATTCCTGTCCGTCCACGGCCGGTATGGCGGAAATCAGCGCCTTGGTGTAGGGATGCATTGCCCGGTCGTAAATGCGTTCAGCGGGAGCCACCTCGACCAGACGGCCGAGATACATCACACCGATCCGCTGGCAGCAGTGCTTCACTACGCTCAGATTGTGGGATATAAACAAATAGGTCAGATTCAGCTGCTGCTGCAGGTCCATCAACAAATTGATGACCTGCGCCTGAATCGACACGTCCAGCGCCGATACCGGCTCGTCACACACAATGAGCCGGGGATTCAGCGCCAATGCCCGCGCGATGCCCACCCGCTGCTTTTGCCCGCCCGACATCTCGTGCGGATAGCGGAACAAATAGTTACGGGACAGGCCCACCATATCGCACAGCTCCCGCACCTTGTTAATGCGTTCGCTTTTATCGTAAAGATGATGGATTTTATAGGGTTCGGTCAGGATATCCTCGATTTTGCGCCGGGGATTCAGGCAGGAGGACGGATCCTGAAAAATCATCTGCGACTGGCAGCGGAACCGTTTCAACGCCTTTCCTCTCAGCCGGGATATATCCTGCCCATCGAACAGCACCTGCCCGCCGGTGAGCGGCGTCAGGCGGAGAAAGGTCTTGCCCAGCGTGCTTTTGCCGCAGCCGCTTTCTCCCACCAGGCCAAAGGTTTCCCCCCGCCGGATGGAAAAGGACACGTCGTCCACCGCTTTCACCAGCGCCTTTTTGCCCCGGCTTTTCTTCACTTCAAAAAACTGCCGCACGCCTATGGCTTCCACTAAAACATCCGGGTCCGCCTCGGCGGGCATTTCCGGCTGGGAATCCTTTAGCGGCGCGATATCCGTTTCCGGTTCCTCGCTCAGGCTGGCGTAAACGCCGGCGCTGATGCGGGCTTCCCGTTCCAGCTGCTCCGGTTGCTTTTCCTGTTCTTGATTCATGATGCTGGCCACGCCTTTCCTGTCTGGTAGTCGTATAAACCCGCAGGACTATACGGTTTTGCCCGCCTCTTCCATGACTTTAAAACAGCGGACACAACGGCCGTCGTCCAACACGGTCAGCGGCGGCGCTTCCTGGCGGCACCGCGCCACGGCATAGGGGCACCGGGGATGAAAATGACATCCCTGCGGCATTTCGTCCGCATCCGGCACCATGCCTTCGATCGCTTCCAGGCGGTCCGCCTGCTCGCTGATTTTCGGCAGGGCCCGGATCAGCCCTTGCGTGTACGGATGGAGAGGCTGCGAAAACAACTGGGAAACCGGTGCGCTTTCCACCACCTGCCCGGTATAGAAAATCAACACCCGGTCGCAAAAATCCGCCACAATACCCAAATCGTGGGTAATCATGATAATGCTCATGGACTGCTTTTGCTTGATCGCCTTCATCAGTTCCAAAATCTGGGCTTGAATGGTCACATCCAGCGCCGTGGTCGGCTCGTCCGCAATCAGCAGGGACGGCTGGCAAGCCAGCGCCATGGCAATCATCACCCGCTGCCGCATGCCGCCCGACATCTGGTGCGGATACTCGCGGAACCGCTGCTCGGGGTCCGGAATGCCGCACAGCCGCAACAGGTCGATAGCCTTTTCCTTAGCCTGGGAGCGGTTCAGCTTCTGATGCAGGAACATGACCTCCATGATTTGACGGCCGCAGGTTTGTATGGGGTTCAGCGACGTCATCGGCTCCTGAAATATCATGGACAGCTTGCTTCCCCGGAAGTCCTGCATTTTCCTGGCAGGCAGCGCCAGCAGGTCTTCCTCCTGTAAAAAAATATGTCCCGCCACCTTCGCCGTATTGGCCGGCAGAAGCCCCATAATTGCCAGGGACGTAACGCTTTTTCCACTGCCGCTTTCCCCGACAATGCCCAGCGTTTCCCCTTTTCCCAGAGAAAAACTCAGATCGTCGATGACACGGACAGTCTGCTCACCGCCGGTGAATTCCACCGATAAATCTTGTACCCGCAGCAGTTCTTCCATATTCTCAACCCGGTTCTTTCTGGTTTATCGCGTCAAAGCGTTAAACCGACTTTGCTGACCCATCCTCTGCCGCCGGACACCCATACCCGGTGGTTTTGGGCCGTTCATTTTATATATTGCGGAGGCCTGGCGAATGATGGAGTGTTCCCGACAAAGGCGGATAAATTATCCTCCGGCATCTTTCCCCGGCATCCCTCTTCTAGCTTGAGGCTATAGTATAGCACATTTTGCCGACTATGGCAAACCTTTTGCGCCACTTTCCCCATCTGCATTCACGAAAAGCCGCCCGTCAAAAGCGCGATCGGCGCTTGACGGACGGCCGTATATCGATGTCACCATTTGGGAGCCACCAGCTGTGCGGCGGACGAGCTGCTGATAGAATAATAATGGCGCAAAATTTGCTGGTAATTCCACCCCGCCTCGTTGGCGTATCCGATCGCTCCCATCTGGCTGAGCCCCACCCCATGGCCATAGCCATAGGTCGTGATCGTCAGGCTCTGTTTTTTGCTGTCGTAGGCCGTCACCGCAAACGCGTGCGAACGCATACGGCTTCCAATCGCGGTGCGCAGCTGCGGCCCGGTCACATATTGCTTGCGGCCGTTTTTGTCCGTATAGTACCAGTTGGTCTTGGTAACATAGCGGGACGAACCATCCGTTTCCAGCGCATAAAGCGGCGGCTTGCCGTTTTTCGCGTCATAGCCGACCGTACCGCTCCCCTGATTCTCCTTTGCCCAGTCCTGCAATTCTTTTTTGAGCTGATCCACCGTGATGGTAAAGGAGGAAGTCCAGCGGTCGGTGCCTGCGCTGTATTTGCCGATATACGCATCCGAATCATAGGGGCTGGTCACGCTCCGCAGATAGGGCAGGCTGCCCCAGAATACCTTCTGGCAGTTGGCTGTCACCCCGGCGCTGGAGGCATAATACATGGTGTTGCAGGCTAAGGATTTTAGCGACGACTGCGTCGTATCCAGCACCTTGACCCCCAGCACACTTCCTACCGCGTCGTATATCTTGCGGTCGGAGGCCACCGACGAGGGATTCATGGATGGCATGGGAAACGCGTATGGTTTGTCATATTCGGAAACATACCAGATCACATAGGTGTACGAGGCGACCGCCTGGGCTTTCCAGGCCTCAGAGGAATACAGTCCGTACCGTTCAGCCCCCATTTCCCGTTTAACAAGCCGTGCCAGCGCGGTCTGCAGCTCCGTCTTGTTTTTGGGCTTTGTCACCTTTCCGGTAGAACTGTCCTTCACCTGAAACAGCTGCATAAACTGTGTTTCGGATATTTTTCCCGCCTGCAGGCCCGCCGCGGAACCGGCAGAGGACCCCGGTTTGGCGGCCGTCGTCGTCCGCCGTGTCGTGGTGGTGGTTTTGGCGGCCGTCCCTTTGGTTACGGCGGAACCGCCTGCCTGACCGGTTGCTGTTGTTACAACAGCTATGGAATTCCGGGAGGTGGATTTCGTGGTAACCGGTGTTTCTTCCATCCAGCGCGCGGGAAGCAGCGCCTGCGTATTACGGACCACGCTTGCCGTGCTGTCGTCCGCCTCTTTATCATTCGTTTGTGTACCCAATGCCGCATCCTGTGTCACAGCCGTCACGACATCGGGGAGTTTCCGGGCCGCTACCACCAGCCGGGCCCCTTTAAAGCCGGCCTCCTTGGAAGCATCGGTGGATACCAGCAGAAGCCGGTCCTCCGGGGTCACGTCCACGTCGATGGTAAAAAGCGACCGTTTGCGAATCTCGGTGACAAACGTCTGGAATGCGTCTCCACCAAAACGGGACATGGTATAATCAAAATAGTCTTCGGAGGCAGGATTGCCATCCACCACCATAACGCCAAACACGTCCCAGTCAGCCCGCTCATACAGCGTATTCATATGGATCGTGCGATGTTCTTTGACAAAGGCGGCATCCATATAGCCGAGCAGGTCCGACAACATGCGGCCATCCCGCGGATTGCTGCCATAAACCACCAGCGAGCGGTTCTCCGACTGCGTGGTAAAAAACGCGGCCTCTTCATCAAAATAGAGCGCGCCTACGTCCGATTTGGTTCCATCCGAGGCATGAGTTTCATAGTAGCTGGAATCACCTGTCCTTTGCATCACCGGATAGGCGATTTGTGTATTATCGATGGACAGCCAACCGCGCACATCCTGGTTCTGGCTATACAGGTTATAGAAGTCGCTCAGCATTCCCTCCGGCGCTCCGGCGGGAGCGCCGATTGTCGCCGCGCTGTTCTTTTCGGAAGCAAACATGGAACTGAGTGTATCGACGATCCCACCGGAACCGGCCGGTGCGGATGACGGCTCAAAAAGGGTAAACAATACCCAGCACAGCACCGCGGCCAGAATCGCCACCGTACCCAGCAGCACCGCCGTACGGCGGCGATGATCGGGTTTTTCGCCTTGAGCCGGCGCCGAGGGGATTTCCGGCGCGGGGGACGGTTCTTCCTCGATGCGTTCCCCGCCGGCCATAACGGTCGGCAGCGCCTCCAGATACCGCCTGGTCAAATCCAGCGCATGGGATACCGCCATACGCCGCACGGTATCGCGGTCATCGGCACTATGCCCGGCGATAATTTTTTTAATCCATACCCGCTTGCCGTCGGCCAGGGCAATATAAACGGTTCCCACCGGTTTGCCCTCGCTGGGCTCGGGCCCGGCAACGCCGGTAATGCCCACGCCCAGCGTCGCATGGCTGATCTGGCGCACGCCTACAGCCATGGCGCGGGCCACTTCCGGACTCACCGCGCCGCAGTTGTCCAGCAGCTCCTGGTCGACGCCCAGCAAATGGTGTTTGATTTCTTTGGAGTAAGCGGCCACGCCGCATTCAAATACGTCGGACGCGCCCGGTACCTCTGTCAGGCGGCCGGACAGCAGTCCTGCCGTACATGATTCCGCTGTGGCAATTTTCATCCCTTTGTCCCGCAGCAGACCGACGACCGTTTTTTGCAGGCTGCCGGCGTCCACACCATAAATGCAAATTCCCAGCCGGTTTTTCAAATCCTCCAGTATCGGTTCGCACATTCGGCGGGCCTGGTCCTCGCTGTCTGCCCTCGCGGTGACACGCAGCACCACTTCGCCCTCTTTAGCGTAAGGTGCGACGGTGGGATTGGCGCCACTAATCAAATCGGCGATCCGTTCGGCAATGGAGGATTCCGGCATGCCGAACACCCCAACCGTGTAGGAGTAAATCCCGCCCTCTGAAAGCTTCGCCAGATACGGCGCCACATAATCGTTGAACATGGGGATCAGCTCACGCGGCGGACCGGGCAGCAGGATTACCCGCCGGCCGTCCTTTTCCATGGCGCAGCCGGGAGCGGTTCCGTGATCGTTGCAGAATACGGTGCACCCACGGGGCAGCCGGGCCTGCTTCTGATTGTTATCGGTCAGATCGCGGCCGGTATTTTCAAAGTATTCCACAATCCGGCGCCAGCTTTCCTCATGCAGAACCAGCGGCAGGCCGAGAACTTCGCAAACGGTTTCCTTGGTCAGATCGTCTTGTGTGGGACCCAGTCCGCCGGCAACAATCACGAGGTCGCTGCGTTCAAACGCCTGCCGAAACAGTAAACTCAGCCGTCCCGTATTGTCGCCCACCGTTGACTGGTGTAGGACGGAAATCCCCTGCGCCGCCAACTCGCGGGACAAAAACTGACTGTTGGAATCCACAATATCCCCCAGCAGCAGTTCCGTACCGACCGTTATAATTTCAGCCTGCATCTTGTCTCACCTCGTCCCTGTTCATTACCGTGTCAGCCGATGGGCACCCGCCGGATGCCTTCCAGGGCCTCCGCCTCCAGCGCCTCCACATCCAGCGCCCGCTCCGCCTCTTCGACCTGAGCGAGCTTCGGCCGCGTGCGGGGATGTTTGGGCGTAAAGACCGTGCAGCAGTCCTCATACGGCTGTATGGACAATTCAAACGTATCAATTTTGCGGGAAATTGCCACGATTTCCTCTTTATCCATGCCAATCAGCGGCCGGAACACCGGCCGGTCACACACGGCATCGGTGCAGGCCAGGGCCGGTATGGTCTGGCTGGCCACCTGGCCGACGCTTTCGCCGGTAATCAGCGCACCACAGTCTTCCCGCTCGGCAATCGCCGCCGCAATCCGCATCATAAACCGGCGCATAATCAGGGTAAACAGTTCTTCCGGGCAATTCCGCTGGATCTCCTCCTGAATATGCGTAAACGGCACAATGTGCATCGACATGCGGCCGGCATATCGCGCCACCTGCTCCAGCAGGGAGATCACCTTCTGCTCCGCGCGTTCGCTGGTATAGGGGGGAGAGGCAAAATGCACCGGCACCAGCTGAACGCCCCGCTTGGCCAGCATATAGCCGGCCACCGGCGAGTCGATCCCCCCCGATATCAGCAGCGCGGCCCGGCCGCCGGTTCCCACCGGCATACCGCCGGCTCCCGGCTGCTGCGCCGCATGGATGTAAGCGCCGAAATCCCGAATTTCCACCATTACCTGCGCCTGTGGATGATGGACATCCACCCGCAGGTGCGGGCAGCGTTCGAGAAGCGCCCCACCCACCTCGGCCGCGATCTGCGGCGATGTCAGCGGAAAGGTTTTATCGCTGCGGCGGGCATCCACCTTAAAGGTGGATACGCCGGCCAGCGCTTCCTGTAAATAATCCGCGGCGGCTTCCCGGATGGCGGCCATATCTTTTTCTACCACACGCGCCCGTGAAAACGCCGATATGCCAAATACGCGCGACACCCGGTCGGCGGCTTCATCCCAATCGATGAAGTCCTCCGCCGGTTCAACATAAATGGTCGACTGCGCTTTACGGAGAGTAAACCGCCCCACAGGAGACAGCCTACGCCGCAAGTTTTTCATCAGGATCGCTTCAAATGTTCCCCGGTTCAGGCCCTTTAAAGCCAGTTCACCTGTTTTAATCAACAATATTTCCTGTACGTCCCGCATGATGTACTCCTCAAAATCAGATTGTATGTCTTTCAGGCCTCCGGCCCATCGCTCGCTACGGCCCCGGTTGGTTCCGTGGTGGTCGTGGTTTCCGGCGGTTTCTGCGTTGTCGTTGCCTTTTTTGTAGTCGTCGTTTTGGGCGGGGCCTTGGTCGTGGTGGGTTTGTTGGTGTAAGAGCCGACCGTAACCTTGCCTGTTGTGGTACGCCCATCGCCCGTCATAACCACTTCATGGGCTGTAGTGGTTGTGCTTTCCGGCGTATAAAAATCGTCTTTGGTATTGATGGTGGTGGTGCCGCCCGCCTCATCGTCCGCCGTGGTTGTGGTGGTGGCCGTAGGAATGACATACTGGCCGTCGTAATAGGGATGGACCGACATCCCCTGGCTTTTATACCAGGCATACGGCATGATGACGTTCGGATTGTCCGTAACCTGCGTGGTATCCACCGCGGGATTTTCCCCTACCCGCACCTTGCGGGCAATGACCGCCAGCCGGCCGTCTTCAAAGCCCACGCCGCTCTTGGTGGTACAGGTGGACAGCACCAGCAGCTCGTCATCCGCTTCCACGCTGACACTGTCATAATTATACAAGGAACGCGCCCGGTATTCGTTGACATAGTTGAGGAAATCCAAATCGTCATTAAAGCTGACCCGCAGATAATCAAACACCGGTCCGTCGGATTCCTTGGTGTTGGTTACGACCACGGCAAATACCTTGTACTGATCGGAGCCGAACATGGTATCCATCCGGATCGTAGGCGCCGCCTTGGCCCGCGCCACATTTTCCAGAAACAGGTTCAGATGCGCGAACATCTGCCCGCTGTTCATATTGTGGCCGTAAACAATGGACACCTTGTTTTCCGCTGATGTCAGCGTGTAATTGTTGCGCCAGTCAAAAAACAGCGCCCCGTTCTTATTATAATTCTTATTAAAGTCATGCTCCAGATAGTAAGAGTTGTCGCCGCTGTACATCACAGGATAGTCAATCTGTAAAAAGTCGTCCTGTGTCGCCGCTTCATAGGTCAGCCAGGCGCGGAAATCGTTGTTTTTGGCATACATCTGCTGCATGAATTTCCGGCGGTCTTCCTCGCTGCCATCCCGGACTTTATTGAACTCATTCTGCAAATCCCCGTTGGCACTGGCGTTCTGGGCGGGAATCCAGATGGTATCATAAACGATATAGACCGCCGAACTGATCAGGGTTAGAAACGCCAGCATAAACAGGCATTTGCGCAGCATTTCCACCGCCCCGTCGCCCCGCTGGGGAATCAGCCCGTGGAACAGGCGGGTATGCCAGCGTTCCTTTTTCCGCTTCGGCACGGCCGGGGAGGCGACGGCGCCTCCCGCTGTCAGCCCCATCGCGTCTCCCGCCGCTTTGGCCTGCGCGGCGGGACGAGGCGTCTGCTTCGCGGCCGAAGACGCCGCCGGAGCAGAGGATGCCTGAGCAGGAGAAGAGGAACTGGCCGCCTGTTTCCCGGCCAGTGTTTCCTTCAGTACCTCGTCCACCGACATAGAGGAAGCCGGCCGGGACGTATCCGCCGCTTTGACCTGACGGATGATCCGCTCCACTTCCTTGTCGCCGTCCGGGTAAATATATTGTTTATCCTTCGGATTGCTCATGACGTGCCTCCTTTTATTTGCGCACCAAAACGTCCGCTGCCTGTTTCAGTGCTCCAACAAAACCGTCAACGTCCTCCTCGGTATTCTCATAACTGAAACTGATCCGCAGCGCGGAGTCAATCTCCCGGTCCGGCAGGCCCATAGCCGTCAGCACCGGGCTCTTTTTGCCCTTGGAACAGGCGGACCCGGAAGAAACATAAATCTCTCGCTCCGCCAGGAAGTGCAGCATGGTTTCGCTGCGGATACCCGGTACCGACATATTTATAAGATAGGGCACGCCCCCGTCGGGAAGATGGAACACCATGTCCGGCCTGTCGGACAGGCTCCGGAGCAGGCGGTCACGCAGCTTTTCATACAGCTTGTGCTGCTCCGCCGGCGGCGGCAACGCCGTCACCGCCGCACCCATGGCGGCGATGGCGGGTACCGCTTGGGTCCCGCAGCGGAGCCCCCCCTCCTGTCCGCCGCCGAACGAGCGGGGCAAAATGCGTACCCCTTTGCGGATATAGAGGGCCCCCACTCCTTTAGGGGCATGGATTTTATGTCCGCTGACTGTGGCCAAATCCACCCCCATGCGGGTCAGGTTTAAGGACAGCTTGCCCGCCGCCTGCACCGCATCGCAGTGGATCAGGGCCTGCGGGCTTACCCGCCGAATTCCCGGTATCATCCTGTCCACCGCAAACCGTGCCCCGGTTTCGTTGTTCACCAGCATCACGCTGACCAGCGCCGTGTCCTCCCGGCAGGCCTCCAGCACCTGCTGCGGCGTAATAACGCCGTCGCGTCCGGGACGGACGCGGGTCACCTCCCAGCCCTGCCGCTCCAGCTCGTCGCAGGAAGCGAGAATGGAGGAATGCTCCACCGCGGTGGTTACGATATGCTGTCCCGCACGCCGCCGGGCGGCCGCCCCGCCCAGCAGGGCCAGATTATTGGCCTCCGTGCCGCCCGCGGTAAAAACCAGCGAACCGGGAGGAACCCCCAGCCAAGCGGCCACGATCTGACGGGCGGCGGAAAGTTCCTGTTCCGCCCGGAAGCCCAGCGTATGCAGCGACGACGGATTGCCAAAACAGGCGGTCATCAGGTAAACGGCCTTTTCCGCCGCCGCCCGGCATACCGCTGTCGTCGCGCTGTTATCCAGATAAATCATGTGCGGAGCCTCCCGGAGAAAGTTAGGTCATCTTATTATACAATAGAATGCGCCGGGTGACAACCGCTTTTTAGGGACTGGAAAGAAGTTTACAACATTGTCAAAACCTTGGAAATTGTTTTCAATATTGTCACTTTTTCGACAGAAAAAACTATGGCTTTTTGTCGGGCGACGTCGTATAATGGTAATAGGAAGTGAAGCCGTGACCGAAAGAAGAAAGGATGTGTGTTCTGTGCATAAGTGGATGGTGATTGTCGCAGCTATAGCGACTCTGGCAGCGGCCGTGTGGCATCTTTGGAGGGGCGAGCGGGACCTGCGCCGTCCCTTTGTGGAGGACTTTGAAACCGAATAGCGTGCCGTATCGGGCCGCATAACAAAAGGCGGGATGCTTAAAAGCATCCCGCCTTTTGTTATGGCTCGTTCCGTTTTACAGGTCGTCCGCGTCCTGTACCGGCCGGCCGCCGTCGATATCCATGCCGGTATAGCTGCCCTGCACATCAGAGAGGATCGCTCCAGTCCCTTCTTCCTGTAAGGTGCGGGCACAGCTCTGCGACACGTCCATGACCGGACTTTCATATACATCCGCCTGTTTTTTCTTCTTTTTGGGCATTTCCCGAGGGGCCCTTTCGGCACTCATATCAGTAATCCTCCACTTTCAGCTGGAAATACGCCTGCGGTTTGCCGCACACGGGACATTTCTGCGGAGGCTGTTTGCCGCTATAGATATACCCGCAGTTCAGGCAGATCCACACGCTGTTTTCGGTGCCGCTGAACACCTTGCCCTGCTGAATGTTTTCCAGCAGCCGTACGAAACGGCGCTCGTGTTCGCTCTCGATACGGCCCACCATCTCAAATAAAGCGGCAATATCCTTAAAGCCTTCCTCTTTGGCCGTTTCGGCAAACTCCGCGTACATTTCCGTCCACTCATACCGCTCGCCCTCGGCGGCTTCCGCCAGGTTATCCGGCGTACCTTTCAGCGCCCCGCCCTGCAGTTTGGTGAACCACAGCTCGGCATGCACCTTTTCGTTGTTGGCCGTTTCGGTAAAAATGTCGCCGATCTGCTCGTAACCATCCTGTTTTGCCTTTTCCGCAAAAAAGGTATATTTATTGCGGGCCTGGCTTTCACCGGCAAAGGCAGCCATCAAATTGGCTTCGGTTTTGCTTCCCTTTAATTCCATAATTATCGCCTCCTGCTGTCAGTATGCGCGGCTGTCCGGGTCTTTATTCCTCAGCCGGGGCATTTTTCCAAACGGTCCGCGCTTAAAAATTTTACGCCGTTCCCCTTGACATTTTTTCATTCTCTGCTACAATGTGCTTAAATAATTTTAATTAAAATAATTTAATTAAAATTATAAAACCATTTGATATAAGGAGATGACGGATATGACGCTGGAAAAGGTACGGGACATTGTGGTGGATACCCTCAACTGCGATGCGGCGGATGTGACGGAACAGGCGCGTTTGGCCGAAGACCTGGGAGCCGATTCGCTGGACGCCGTGGAGCTCAATATGGCGCTGGAAGATGCGTTTGGCCAAGCGATTCCCGACGAGGAGCTGGCCGGCATGAAAACCGTAGGCGATATCGTGGCGTATCTGAGCAGCCACGAAGCATAAGCAGAGGCGGCCGCTCAAACACAAACACACGTAAAGGCTGAGGAAAAGCGCGGTTTAGCGTCGGCCGACGCGGATGGCGGATCATCGTTTATGGCCCGCCGGCGGTTTTTCCGAGGGGATGCCGCAAAAGCAACTGCAGCGGCATCCCCTTTCCCTGTGTCAATTTTAAGTAATGAGGTGTCATTATGACCATTCAGGATATAACGGATTTGATGGGGCGGCTGGAACAATCCACGCTGACTTTGCTTGAGTGGGAGATCGGCGACGAACGTATCCGGCTGCAAAAAGAGCCTTCTCCGGCGGCCTGCCAACCGGCCGCGCCCGCGCCCGTGTCCCCTCCGGCAGCCGACGTTTCCGCCGCCCCGGTGGAGGGAACGATGGTCAAAGCGCCCCTGGTGGGGACATTTTACGCGGCGGCTTCGCCGGATGCCGCCCCTTATGTAAAGGTCGGCCAGTCCGTCCGTAAAGGGGACGTGTTATGCCTTATTGAAGCCATGAAAATGATGAATGAAATTCCCTCCCCCGCCGACGGCACGGTTGAGGCGGTGCTGGCTCAGAATGGGGACGTAATATCCTTTGACACGCCCCTGTTCCGGATAAAGGAGAACTAAGCGGCATCGCCTTTGCATTTCTCAAAACGGCGTACCGTACCGAAAGCGCCCTCTTATAAATAACGGGTTTATGTCCTATCTGGTCATAAAACCCGGAAAGGACAGGATGCTTTTTATGTTTAAACGCATTCTCATCGCCAACCGTGGGGAGATCGCGGTGCGGATCATCCGCTGCTGCCGGGAAATGGGCATTGAAACCGTGGCGGTCTATTCCACAGCCGACCAGACGGCCCTGCATGTTCAGCTGGCCACCCAGGCCGTCTGCATCGGCCCGCCCAAAGCGGCGGACAGCTATCTCGATAAAACCCGTATCCTCTCAGCGGCTCTCGCTACCCACTGCGACGCCGTTCATCCCGGGTTTGGATTTCTTTCCGAAAACAGCGATTTTGCCCGCCTATGCGAAGATAATGGCGTAGTATTCATCGGCCCCTCGGGCGACGTGATGGATAAAATGGGCAACAAGGAGGCCGCCCGCCGCCTCATGCGGGAACATAATGTGCCGGTGGTTCCCGGCTCCGAAGGCCGGGTGGATTCGGCACAGGAGGCGGCCCGCATCGCGCAGGAAATCGGCTATCCGGTGCTGATCAAAGCGGCGGCGGGAGGCGGTGGACGCGGTATGCGCAAAGCGTTCGGACCGGACGATATCGCCCCGGCTTTCCAAACCGCACAGGCGGAGGCCGTCGCCTGTTTTGGCAACGGCGACATGTACTTGGAAAAGCTGATTTTAAATCCCCGCCATATCGAGTTCCAGATTCTCGGCGATACTCACGGACAAATTCTGCACCTGGGAGAGCGCGACTGCTCTCTCCAGCGCCGCAACCAAAAAATGCTGGAGGAGGCGCCTTCCCGCGCGCTGGACGACGAGCTGCGCGCCCGCATGGGAGATACCGCCGTGGCGGCAGCCCGGGCAGCCGGCTACGTCAGCGCCGGCACCATCGAGTTTGTCCTAGACGCCGACGGCCATTACTACTTTATTGAGATGAACACTCGTATCCAGGTGGAGCATCCGGTAACCGAGCTGGTCACCGGCGTGGATTTGATCCGTGAACAGATCCGCATCGCGGCTGGCCTGCCGTTGTCCCTGTCGCAGGATGACATTCGACTGTCCGGCCACGCCGTTGAATGCCGAATCAATGCGGAAAACCCTGCGCAGGATTTCCGTCCCTGTCCCGGTAAAGTGGACTTCCTTCATCTGCCGGGCGGAAACGGCGTGCGGGTGGATACCGCTCTGTACAGCGGCTACGAGGTGCCGCCTTTTTACGACTCGATGGTCGCCAAAGTTCTCGTCCACGCCCCCACCCGGCTGGAAGCCATTCGCCGCATGCGGCGGGCACTGGAGGAGCTGGTGATCGATGGGATGCAGACCAACGCGGACTTTGCCCACCTAATCCTTTATCATCCCGACTTTATAAAAGGTCGGTACGACACCGGCTTTCTGGAACGGAACATGGACGACCTGCTGTCCTGGGAGCAGACCTGTACGTCCCAAACGGCAAAGGCATGACCTAATCCCGAAAACGATACTTCCGGAAAGGAAGGGATTCCTCTTTGAACAATTTGTTTCAGCAGCGGCGGGAGCACCTGGCCTCCTTAAAACAGCTACGTATACAAAAGGCCGGCGGCCATCCAGCATCAGGCGCACAAGCCGATCCCCTGGTGACGTGTCCCGCCTGCTCCGCGTCTTATTCCCGATCCGCTTTGGCACAAGACCTGTACGTTTGTCCGGGCTGCGGCCACCATTATCCAATTGGCGCTTATACCCGCCTGCACCTGCTGGTGGATAAAGGCAGTTTCCGGGAACTCAACCGGCGGCTGATATCCTCCGATCCGCTGACGTTTCCCGGATACGCGGAAAAGCTGGAAAGCCAGACCCAAAAGACCGGCCTTTTTGAAGCCGCTGTCACCGGGACGGGCCGTATCGGCGGCCGTCCGGCGGCTTTGGCCGTTCTGGACAGCCGGTTTCTGATGGGCAGCATGAGCGCGGCGGTGGGGGAAAAAATCACCCGCATCATCGAGCACGCCCAGAAAGCATCCCTGCCCCTGGTTATTTTTTGCGCCAGCGGCGGCGCGCGTATGCAGGAGGGAATCTTTTCCCTGATGCAGATGGCCAAGACCGCCGCCGCGCTGGAACGATTCCAGCAGAAAGGCGGCTTGTATGTCGCGTTCCTCACCCATCCGACCACCGGCGGCGTGAGCGCGAGCTTTGCCGGGTTGGGCGATATCACACTGGCGGAGCCGGGCGCCCTGATCGGGTTCGCCGGGCCGCGCGTCATCGAGCAGACCATTGGGCAGAAGCTACCGGAGGGATTTCAGCGGGCCGAATATCTGGAGGAGCACGGCTTTGTTGACCGGATTGTCCCCCGTTGCGACATGCGGCGGACACTGGCCCTGCTGCTGCGTCTGCATGACAGAAAGGGGAATGCCGGATGATACGTGATACCGACGACGCCCTCGACCGGATGGAAGCCGAACTCAGCGCTATAAGCGGCACATCCCCCCGCGAAGAAGTCCGCCGCCGCCAGATTAAGCGGCAGATGCGGGAGCTGTGGGAAGGGGCCTTGCCCCTGTCCCCCGCCGACCGGGTTTATCTGGCCCGGCATCCCCGCCGGCCCGGCGTCGCGGCCTATATTGCCGCGCTGTTCGATTCCTTTGTGGAGCTGAAAGGGGATCGGCTGGGAAAAGAAGACGCTAGCATCCTGGGCGGCATCGCTTTTTATAAGGAGCAGCCAGTCACAGTGATCGGTCACCGTAAGGGAAACGGCCTGGATGAGCATCTGCGCTGCAATTTCGGCATGCCCGGGCCGGAGGGATACCGCAAGGCTCTGCGGCTGATGCGGCAGGCGGAGAAATTCGGCCGTCCGATCATCACCTTTATTGATACGCCCGGCGCCTATCCGGGGCTGGAAGCGGAGGCCCATGGGCAAAGCGAAGCCATCGCCCGCAATCTGGCCGCCATGAGCGCGCTCACCGTCCCGGTTATCGCCGTGGTCACCGGCGAGGGCAGCAGCGGCGGCGCGTTGGCCATCGGCGTGGCCAATACGGTTTTAATGCTGGAAAATGCCGTTTACTCCATCCTCTCTCCTGAAGGGTTTGCCTCTATTCTGTGGAAGGATTCCTCCCGCAGCGAAGAGGCTTGCGGCCTGATGAAGCTGACGGCGCAGGATCTCAGCCGGTTCGGAATCATCGACAGCGTCGTCCCGGAACCTCCCGGCGGCGCGCACCGGAATCCACGCGCTGTTTTTGACGCGCTGGACAACGTGCTTGCCCGCGAACTGAAAAGCCTGCGCCGACAAAGCGGCACGGCGTTGGCGGCGGGCCGTTATAAGAAATTCAGACAAATGGGCGGAGCCTTTGAACAGGCCGCCGGGGAGGACGCATGAACGGACTGCATATTTGCGCCACCGGGCGCTGTCTGCCGCGCATAGCGGTAACCAATGACGAACTGAGCCGGACTGTGGATACCAGCGATGAATGGATCGCCTCCCGCACCGGCATCCGCCAGCGGTATTTCTGTAAAGAGGAAACCAACGCCGGACTGGCCGCCGGGGCTGCCCGGCTGGCAATGGAACGGGCTGGGATATGTGCGGAGGATATCGGCGCCTGTGTGGTCGCCACCTTTACGCCGGACTTTGCCACCCCCTCGGTTGCCTGCCTGGTCCACCGGGCCCTGGGCCTGCCGCAGGAGATCCCCTCCTTTGATATTAACGCGGCCTGCTCCGGCTTTGTATACGGCCTTCAGGTCGTCCGCGGCCTGCTGCTGCAAAGCGAGCGGCGCTATGCGCTGCTGGTTGGCAGCGAAGTTACATCCCGCGTACTTGATTTTACCGACCGCTCCACCTGCGTGCTGTTCGGCGACGGGGCCGCCGCCGTGGTTTTGGAGCTGTCCGACACCCATTCCTTTTTCTGTTCCCTTGGCTCCCGGGGAAACGAGGCACCGCTCTCCTGCCCCGGCCCGGGGCAGGACGGTGCGGCGTTGCATATGAACGGGCAGGAGGTGTTCCGCTTTGGGGTGGACATCGTCCCCCGCTGTATGGATGCGGTGCTGCAAAAAGCCGGGCGGACGCTGGACGAGATCGATTATGTGGTGTGCCACCAGGCGAACGCACGCATTATCAGCCACGTTGTGCGCCACATGCACGCCGACCCGGACAAATTCTATCTCAACATGCAGACCTATGCCAACACCTCTGCGGCCAGTATCCCGCTGGCGCTGGACGAAATGGCGGAAAAAGGACTGCTGAAACCCGGCGTATCCATCCTGTGCGTTGGATTCGGCGCTGGATTTACCTGGGGCGGCGCGCTGCTGGAATTCTGATCGCCGACATCCCGATTTACGAAAGGAAGGCTGCGCATGACAACCTTACAGGAATTGCTTCAAACTGAGTTTCCCTTTATCCAGGGAGGCATGGCCAACATAGCCACCGGCCCCTTTGCCGCGGCGGTTTCCAACGCGGGCGGGCTGGGCCTGATCGGCGCCGGCGGCATGACCCTGGAGATGCTTCGGGATCATATTCATCAGTGCCGCGCCCTAACCAAAAAGCCCTTTGGTGTCAATATTATGCTGATGCATCCGCAGGCCGGTGAAATGGCCGAGCTGGTTGCGCGGGAGCGCATCCCGGTGATCACCACCGGGGCGGGCAATCCCGCCAAATACATCCCCCTGTGGAAAGAGGCCGGCTGCAAAATCCTGCCGGTTATACCCGGCGTGGCGCTGGCGAAACGCATGGTGGCGGCCGGGGCCGACGCCATTATTGCCGAAGGGACCGAAAGCGGCGGCCACGTGGGGGAAATGACCACCATGGCGCTGGTACCGCAGGTAGTCGACGCGGTTGACGTGCCGGTTGTCGCGGCCGGCGGCATCGCGGACGGACGGCAGCTTCTGGCGGCACTGGCGCTGGGCGCGACGGGTGTACAGCTCGGAACCTGCCTGCTGGTGAGCGAGGAATGCCCGGTGCACGATAACTATAAACGGGCCGTGCTCAAGGCCGGGGACAACGATACCGTGGTGACCGGCCGCATCGCTGGTGTGCCGGTACGGGTGCTTAAAAACCGGATGGCGCGCGAATATGTAAAACAGGAAAAGGCCGGCATGGACAAAATGGAGCTGGAAAAATACACCCTTGGTTCCCTGCGGCGCGCCGTATTTGACGGCGACGTGCAGGACGGCTCCCTGATGGCCGGACAGGTCGCGGGACAGCTTCATGATATTAAGCCGCTCCGTCAAATTTTTGAAGAACTGGCCGCAGGCGCGGCGAATGCGCTCGCCTCACTGGAAAAGAGGCGCTGACATGCCGCTGATCGGACAAAAGGAACTGGAACTGCCTCTCATCCAGGGCGGTATGGGGGTGGGCGTTTCGCTTGGGAATCTGGCCGGGCATGTGGCGGCGCAGGGCGGCATGGGCGTCATCAGCACGGTAAACGCCGGGTACGCCCGTCCGGACTTTGAACGTAATCCCTTGGCGGCCAACCTCACCGCTCTGCATGAGGAGATTGCACGGGCTAAAGATATCGCGGCAGGGCGGGGCTTAGTGGCGGTCAACGTGATGGTGGCCACCACCCACTATGCGGAAACCGTGCGCACCGCCATCGAAGCGGGCGTGGACGCGATTATTTCCGGCGCGGGCCTGCCAACAGAGCTGCCCGCTCTGGCGGACGCCGCCCCTGTCGCCCTGGCGCCTATTGTATCCAGCGGCAAGGCGGCGCGGACGATCTGCCGCTTGTGGGAGCGCCACAATGCGCGCCTGCCCGACTTTGTGGTCGTAGAGGGCCGGGAGGCGGGCGGCCACCTGGGCTTTTCCCGCGAGGATCTCGAATCCGGCGCCGCGCCCACAC
Source organism: uncultured Oscillospiraceae bacterium (assembly GCA_900552115.1). Lineage (GTDB taxonomy): Bacteria > Bacillota > Clostridia > Oscillospirales > Acutalibacteraceae > UMGS1474. Next base: position 43,454 of record URYP01000001.1, read on the forward strand.
TGGAAACGCTGTTGGCGGATGTGCGGCAGGCGCTCGAACCGTTTGAAAAAGCGGCAGGGCGGCCTATTCCGGTTTTTACCGCCGGCGGGGTCTATACCGCGGCGGATATCGACCGCTTTTTATCCCTGGGGGCGGCGGGCGTGCAGATGGCGACCCGCTTTATCGCCACCCACGAATGCGATGCCTCCCCCGCCTACAAACAAGCCTTTATCCGCGCGCGCCGAGAGGATGTGCGGCTGGTGAAAAGTCCGGTAGGCATGCCGGGACGGGCGCTGGCCAGCCCTCTTTTGCGGCGGCTGGACTCCGGTGCGTCCTATCCCCCGTTGCGCTGCAACGATTGTCTGCGGGTCTGCCCGCATAAAGAAACCCCTTATTGCATCAGCCGCGCGCTGATTGAAGCGGTAAAGGGCAACTGGGAAGATGGGCTGTTCTTCTGCGGCAGCCATGTCTGGCGGATGGATCGGGTCCAGTCGGTGCGCGAACTTGTGAAGGAATTGTTTCCCCAAAGGAGGATACCCGAATGAAAACAGCTTTTGTATTCGCCGGCCAGGGCAGCCAGCGCGTTGGCATGGGGCGGGATTTATATGACCGGTATCCGGTGTTCCGTCGTATTTTCGACGATGCGCCGGTGGATTTTGACCTGCCCCGCCTCTGTTTTGAGGGGCCGGAGGAGCAGCTGGCCCAGACCCGGTACACCCAGCCCTGTATGGTGGCGTTTGCCGCCGGCGTCACGGCCCTGCTGGCCGGGGAAGGATGGTATCCCTCCATGGCCGCCGGGTTGAGTTTAGGGGAATATTCCGCCCTGCACGCCGCCGGCGTATGGGACAGCCGCACCGTCATCGGCCTGGCCGCGTTCCGGGGACTGGCAATGGAGCAGGCGGTGGACGGCCGGCCATGCGGCATGACGGCCGTCATGGGACTGGACCGCGGCGCACTGGAACAGGTATGTATAAAGGCCGGCGCGGCGGGCATAGTGGAAATCGCCAACGATAACTGCCCCGGCCAGCTCGTCATTGGCGGCGACCAAGCAGCCGTGGACCGGGCAGCCGCTCTGGCAGTGGATGCCGGTGCGCGGCGCTGTGTACCGCTCAAGGTCAGCGGCCCGTTCCACACCTCCCTGATGGCTCCCGCCGGACGGGCGCTTAGGGAAAAGTTTCAAACCATTGTTTTTAACGCGCCGCGCTTCCCCATCCTCTTTAACGCGACGGGGCGTCCCATGGCGGAGACGGAAACCATCCCCGCCCTGTTGGAACGGCAGGTGCAAAGCGGCGTGCGCTTCACCGATACCATTCGTTATCTGGAAGCGCAGGGCGTGGATACCATCCTCGAAATCGGCCCGGGCCGTACGTTGAGCGGTTTTGTTAAAAAAACTGCGCCATCCATACAAACCATAGCGGTTGAAGACGCCGTCAGCCTTGGCGCGGCCATCGACCGGCTGAAAGGAGCGCAATTATGAGTATGCAGGGAAAAGTGGCGGTGGTCACCGGCGGCAGCCGGGGGATCGGACGGGCGGTCTGTTTGGAATTGGCCCGAAGGGGCGCCAATGTAGTGATTGGTTACGCCGGCGATGAACAGGCGGCACATGTGGCGGCGGACGCCTGCCGTGATGCCGGCGGCAAGGCGGTCATCGTGAAAGCCGACGTCGCCACCGCGGAAGGCAGCGAAGCCCTTTTCGCGGAAGCCGTAGCCTCCTTTGGCCGGGTGGACATTCTGGTCAACAACGCCGGCATCACGCGGGATATGCTGATTCTGAGGATGAGCGAACAGGATTTCGACCGCGTGCTGGATGTCAACCTCAAGGGCGCGTTCTTCTGTATGAAGCTGGCGGCGCGTCTGATGTCCAAACAGCGTTATGGCCGTATTATCAATATGAGCAGCGTGGTAGGACTGCGGGGAAACGCCGGACAGGTCAACTATGCGGCCAGCAAAGCGGGACTGATCGGCATGACCAAATCCCTGGCCAAGGAAATTGCCTCCCGGGGTGTCACGGTGAACGCCATCGCCCCCGGCTTTATTGAGACGGATATGACCCGTACATTGCTGCCCACCGTACAGGACAGTATCCTGACGTCCATTCCGCTTAAACGGTTCGGGCAGCCGGAAGAAGTCGCTCACGCCGCCGCGTTTCTTGCCTCGGAGGAGGCCGGGTATATCACCGGTCAGGTTCTCTGTATCGATGGCGGCATGGCTATGTAAACAAGGGCTTTTCTTCTATTAAAACGGTTTTAGTCCCCCGCTTTGCCTGTATAAAACGGGGGTAATAGAACCCGGAAAGGACATGAATTTGTTATGAAACGACGGGTTGTCATTACCGGCCTGGGAGCGGTCACCCCCATTGGGCACACCGCTGCGGAAAGCTGGGAAGCCGCCAGGCAGGGACGCTGCGGCATCGCCCCGATCACCCTGTTCGACCCCTGCAACCACAAGGTGAAAATCGCGGGAGAGGTTAAGAATTTAGATATCGGCGCGCATCTGGACAAAAAAGAAAGCCGCAAAATGGACCGGTTTACACAGCTGGCGATGATCGCCGCAGCCGAAGCCATGACCGACAGCGGTCTTGATATGGAGCGGGAGGATCCCTGCCGCTGCGGCGTGCTGGTTTCCAGCGGAATCGGCGGCCTTTACACCATTGCGGCGGAACACGCCCGCGGCGAACAGAAAGGCTTTGACCGGGTCTCCCCCTTTTTTGTGCCCATGTCCATCGTCAACATGGCGGCCGGGCATATCGCCATCCGCTATGGCCTGAAAGGGATGTGCAGCTGTGTGGTAACGGCCTGCGCCGGCGGCAGCAACGCCATCGGCGACAGCCTGCGGCAGATCCGCGACGGCTATCTCGATGTCATCCTGTGCGGCGGCGCCGAGGCCAGCATCACGGATTTTGGCATCGGGGGCTTCACCTCGCTGAAAGCCCTGTGTGAAAGCAACGACCCCGAACGGGCCTCCATCCCCTTTGACAAGGAGCGGAGCGGGTTTGTCATGGGGGAAGGCGCGGGGATTCTGGTGCTGGAGGAATACGAACACGCCAAAGCGCGTGGTGCGCATATCTACGCGGAAATGGCCGGCTACGGCGCCAGCTGCGACGCCTATCATATGACGGCCCCCGCTCCTGACGGCGCGGGAGCCGCGGCCAGCATGCGGCTGGCACTGCAGGACGCGGACCTGTCCCCCGAAGATGTGGATTACATTAATGCCCACGGTACCTCCACCCCGCTGAATGACCGATGCGAAACTTTGGCCATCAAAGCCGCGTTTGGTGAACATGCCCGCCGCCTCATGGTCAGCTCCACCAAATCCATGACCGGTCATCTGCTGGGAGCCAGCGGGGCCATTGAAGCCATTTTTTCCGTCATGGCGGTTCGGGACAGCTTTGTTCCCGCCACCATCCATTATCAGGTGCCCGACGAGGAGTGCGACCTGGATGTCGTACCGAACGAAGGCCGCAATGCGTCTCTTCGCTGTGCAATGTCCAACTCGCTGGGCTTCGGCGGCCACAACGCCAGCCTGATTTTCAAACGCTGGGAGGAGTAGGCATGGAACTGAATTCCAATCAAATCCAGGAAATCCTGCCCCACCGCTATCCGTTCCTTCTGGTGGACCGGATCACCGATTACCAGCCCGGAGCTTTTGCCAAAGGAATCAAATGCATATCGGCCAACGAAATGCAGTTCTGCGGACACTTTCCCGGAAAGCACGTGATGCCGGGGGTGCTGATTATCGAGGCTCTGGCACAGGTGGGAGCGGTTGCCCTGTTGACAGAAGCGGAAAACAAGGGTAAAATTGTGTTGTTCGGCGGCATAAAAAATGCCCGGTTCCGTCAGCAGGTGACGCCGGGAGATGTTTTGGAGCTGGAATGCACCCTGACCCGCCGCATGGGTCCGGTGGGAATCGGCTCGGCAACGGCTAAAGTAAACGGAAAAACCGCCGTGACCGCTGAGCTGTCTTTTGCCGTCGGAGAATAAACACACGCCGCCCTCGGGCGGCCGATTATGAGGGAATAGGGAGACTGCCGCCATGCTGGACCAATCATTTTCAGAAGTCTACACCAAGTTTAAGCTGCACTTTTATCGTTCGGTATTCAGCCGTTTTCAGGACCGGGAGGCCAGCCTGACAACGGTGGAATCCTTTTGCATGGAGATTATCAACGCTCTCAAGAACCCCACCATCAACGAGTTTGCCTCGTTTGCCCAGATATCTCCGCCCAACGCGGCGTATAAGGTAAACAAACTTATTCAAAAGGGCTATGTCCAAAAAATCCAATCTCCCACGGACAAACGGGAATACCATCTGGAGCCGACGCAAAAATATCACGACTACTACAACATCAGTTACACTTATCTGCAAACCGTGATGCAGCGCATTCAGGACCGGTTTTCACCGGAGGAGAGCGCCCAGCTTGAATCCATGCTGGATATCATTTCGTCCGAGCTAATGCCGGAAATTCCCTCCCTTGACCGGTCACACCCTAATATCTAAATAAGAAACTCCCGGGAAAACAAAATTGTTTTCCCGGGAGTTTTTATACTTATGTGACCGGTTCGGCGGTCGAATCCGGTGCGGGCGTCATCCGGCGATTATGCCGCCATTCCCGCATCCAGACCACCCCGCTGGCTATCAGCAGAGCCAGGCTGATCCACTGGGAAGTCGACAGGCCTGCGTAAACACCCCGCACCGCGTCGCCCCGCCAGAATTCGAGCGTGAAGCGTCCCGCCGCATAGAGTGGGAAATAAATCCACAACATTTTGCCTTTGGGCACACTGGCCTTTTGCAGGAAAAACAGTAGTATAAACAGCAGCAGGTTGAAGCACGCTTCTACCAACTGGATGGGAAAATAACGAATCTGCGGGTCGGCCAGCGGCGAATGGGGAAAATACCAGCCGTAAGCGCATTCCACCCCATAACAGCAGCCCGCCAACAGGCAGCCGAGCCGCCCGAACATGTGAAACAGCGGAATGGTGGGAACAATTGCGTCCAGATGCAGCCGCCCATCGATTTTGAGACATTTACAATACCACATACCCCCGACGATCGCACCGAACAATCCGCCATAAAAGACCATGCCGCCAAATAAAATCTGAACAGCAGTCCAGATATCCTGGAAACCATGGATATAGGTGCCCCAATGGGTCACGAGCTGCCAGAGCGCCGGCAGACGTGTAAAAAAGAACAGCAGGTGCGCCCCGACAAACGCGCCGCCAGCGCCGGCTAACAGAATATGGAAAATCTGGTCCCGCCGGTAGCCGGGCTTTTTGGTGGTGAAATACAGCACCAATCCCATAGCCAAGGCCCCCAGGACGGTCATCACCATATACATGCTGATCTCTTTGCCAAACAGCTGGAACGATGGGAACACACGTCACGCCTCCTTTAATGGAAAAAAGGCGGAATGACGCGTCATTCCGCCTTTACCCGCTTTTGCCGGAAATTAATAGTAGTTCGCAAAGCCGCCGGACGCCAGTTCGTTGGCCAGGCTGCCGGCCGTTGCCAGCACGCAGATCCAGCAGGCCACGCCGATACCGGACAGGACCGTACCAATGATAGCCAGAACCAAGCCGGCCGTCGCCATACCATGACCTTCATAGCCGATCGGGCATTCGTTGCGGCCTTTAATGCCCAAAATAATGCCAACCACGCCCATAGCCAGCGCCAAAATACTGAACCAGCCAAACCAGCAGAACACGGCCGATACAATACCTAACACCAACGCGGCAATGGATTTGCCTTTCGCGCCGGGAGGAGGCGTCATCAGCATACCGGGCTGCGGGGCATACGCCTGCTGCTGAGGAGCGGCATACGGCGCCTGCGGAGCCGCATAGGGCTGCTGCGGGGCGGCGGGCGGAGTCTGGGGCTGCGGAGCGACAGGCTCCTGCGGTACCGGCTGCTCTTCCGGCTGCTGAGGAATGTTGTTGTTCTCGTCCATAAACGTACCCTCCAAAACACAGTCTAAACAGTTTGTTCACTGTTTGTTTACATTTTATCATGACCCGGGCGAAATTGCAACTATTTTTCGGGCGGATTTTGCAAATTAAGACAGGCTTTTCCGCTTACCCATCGACCGGGGTCGCACGGCCCGCTCCCGCCGGGCCAATCGCGCATATCCGTGCCCACCAGATCTACCGGTTATGCTGGTATAGTTACTTTCGCCTCTTTACTATATGAAAAACGGATTGTCCGGTATGCGTATAATCCCACCAGAATATGGTAAAATATATACCTTGACAGGCGAGGTATATTATGATAACGTATATATAGAATTCCAAAGGAAGGAGGTCGGCGGGATGTCGATTGCGTCCGATCTGATCCGCGGGCATACCGATACCATCATTTTGGCCCATCTCATGCAGGGCGACAGCTATGGCTACCAGATCAACAAGGCGATCCTCCAGAAGACCGACCAGCAATATGAACTGAAGGAAGCCACGCTGTACACCGCATTCCGGCGTTTGGAAGAAGCCGGATGCATCTATTCCTACTGGGGGGATGAAACCACCGGCGCCCGGCGGCGCTACTATTCTATTACACCAGAGGGGAAACAGACTTATGGGCGGCTTGTATCCGAATGGGAAACCGCCAAACAATTGATTGATCAATTGATACGACAGGAGGAGTCACATCATGCTGGATAAACTGTACGCCTATATCGATTCCATTTTTGAGCAGGCGCCCTGTACGCAGAAGGCTATTGAGCTGAAAGAGGAGATCCGCCAAAACAGCACCGAGAAATATGAAGATTTGCTGACGCAGGGCAAAACCGAAGAAGCGGCTTACAACATCACCGTCGCCAGTATGGGCGACATCGGAGAGCTGATCGGATCCCTGCGGGGGGATACGGCCGCAGCCGCGCCGCCCGTAGACAAAACCCGGCGGCGCAGCGCCCTGCTGACCGCCATTGCCATTTCCCTGTATATCCTCAGCGTCGTGCCCTGTATCCTGCTTCAGGACGATATGATCGGCCCTGTGCTGCTGTTTGTCATGGTCGCCCTGGCCACGGGCCTGCTGATTTACAACCACATGTCCGCCCCCAAATACCGCAAGCGGGAGGACACCATGGTGGAGGAATTCCGGGAATGGTCGGACCAGCACAGCCGTGACCGGCAAATATTCAAAGCGGTTTCCTCCGCGCTGTGGTCGCTGACGGCCGTTATCTATATACTGGTCAGCTTTCTCACCATGGCCTGGCACATCACATGGGTAATTTTCCTGGTCGCGGGCGCCATCGAGGGCATTATCAAAGCGATCTTTGATTTGAGAAAGTAGGTGCCGACATGAAAACATCCGCCATTATCCGAATTGTCATTTGGTCATTAGTCGCCTGCCTGCTGATCAGCATCCTCTGCATCGGCCTGGCCGGCGGATTTGAAGGATTTTCCATTGGCATCGGCACCTCCTACAGTTACAAAGACGCCGACCGTTATGACATCGGCAACGGGCAAACGGACGGTTCCGCTATCCATACCATCGAGGTAAACTGGGTAAGCGGCAAAGTACAAGTGGAATCCGGCGACGGGTCGGATATCCGCTGGGAAGAAACAACCAAGCGCACGCTCAAGGACAGCCAGCGTGTCCATTATCTGGTTGAAAACGGGGTGCTCAAGCTGCAGTTCCGGGATTCTTCCTGGTTTCATTTCGGCGGGTCTCCCGCCAAAGAGCTGAAAGTCACCGTGCCTGCGGACGTCAATTTGAAAGTCCTCAATATCAGCAGCGTATCGGGAGAGATAGGGGTCGACGGCGTGTCCGTCCCGGTTACCAAGCTGGACTCCGTATCCGGCAACATGGCCGTGCGCAATCTGCAAGGCGACACACTGGATCTGGACACCGTCAGCGGCGGATTGGCAGCCTCCGGCCTCGTGGTGGGCACCGTCGATGCGGAATCGGTCAGTGGCAGCCTCGAACTGTCCGGTGAAATTCATAATTGGGACTGGGATACGGTGTCGGGGTCGGCGAACGTTACCTCCACGGTCTGCCCACAGACAATCGATACCGATTCCGTCAGCGGGGACGTGACCCTGACCCTGCCGGAAAACGATGGTTTTACCGCCGAATATGACGGGACCAGCGGTGATTTGCGCAGCGATTTCCCCACCACGGGCCGGAAAGACACGTATATTTATAAAAACGGCGGCGCGGCCTTCTCCTTTGAAAGCGTCAGCGGCGACGTAAAAATTCTAAAAGCCGGTTGACGCGGTTGCCCTCCCCTGGCCTTTATGCTATACTGAAACCGGTAACCGCCGGCCGCTGCGGGAGCGGCCGGACGTGTGGCATGGGAGGGATCGGTTTGAAAATCGTTGTTATTGACGGCCAAGGCGGCAAAATGGGCGGTGCTTTGATTGAACAGATCAAGCGGAATCTTCCACAGCACCAGGTAGTGGCCGTAGGCACCAACAGTCTGGCTACCGCCGCCATGCTGAAAGCCGGCGCGGACGCCGGCGCCACCGGGGAAAACCCGGTTTTGGTCAACGCCCGCGACGCCGACGTGATTGTTGGCCCGATTGGCATTGTCATCGCCAACTCCCTGCTGGGCGAGATTACTCCCGCCATGGCGGTGGCAATCGGCGACAGCCCGGCCCATCGTATCCTGCTGCCGGTGGACAAATGCTCCCACACGGTGGTGGGAGTTGCCAACCGCTCTCTGGGCGAATACGTACAGCTGGCTATAGACGCCATCAGCCGCCTTACCGATCGGTAAGGCGGCTGATTTGTTTTTTCTGTATCAGGCGTTTTCGGAGGCGGCCGGCTGGCCCAGCCGATCCTCCGGCAGCAAGCGTGCGCTCTGCAACCCCAGCACCAGCAGGGGAACCAGGATGATCTGGGCCACAATGCCCGGGATGGCCGTCAGCACCGCACCGCTGAAAAAGGCCGCCCAGCCGAACGGGTTGCCGGTCACGCCCCAGACAACGAGCTGGGCAAGGCCCCAGGCGATCCGCCCGCCGGCCATGGCGGCCAGCAGGGATAGGTAAATCATTGGAACCCTGCGGGGCAGGCGGTGATACAGCCAGCCGCTGATGAGGCCGTAGACCGCCAGCTCCACCGCCATGGTCAGCGCGGTGGGCATAGGCGGCATGCCGAAAAGCGCCAGCCGCAGCAGGGGTGAGATAACCCCCACCGCAAGACCATAGGGCCAGCCGCATACAAAGCCGCAAAGCAACACCGGCAGATGCATGGGCAGCAGCGCTTTGCCGATCTCCGGAATCTGGCCGGTCAAAAACGGCAGCACCATGGCCATGGCCAGGAACAGGGCCGACAGAACCAGCCGGACAAGCGATAAACGGGTTTTGGATGACATAGAAATTCCCCTCTCAAAAAAGTAGCCATGAAGGCGCACGGCTCCTGCGGAACCGTTCAGCCTTCATGGCTTTATTTGTAATAATCTTATCTGTGCATAGACACGTAAAAAGCGCCGGCTTCTGCCGGCATTGGTTTTATTATAACGGGAGGTGGACAGTCTGTCAAGATTTTGTCGCGCCCGTCTTGCAAACAGGGGATTTTCGTGCTATTCTTGATTTGTATGGAAACCGCGGCGCCTTTATAATGTCCTGTCAAGCCGGCCGCCGCCGTTTTAAATTAGTCTGATGATAAAAAAGGAGGCTGTTTTATGTCGTTTCGGTATTATATTCCCACCGAAATCCTGTTTGGCCGGGGTCAGCTGGCCCATCTGTCCGAGCATCCGCTGCCCGGAAAAAAAGCGCTGATTGTTATATCCGCCGGCACGTCCATGCGTCGGCACGGGTATTTGCAGCGGGTGACCGAGCAACTGGATAAAGCCGGCGTAACCTATGCCGTTTTTGACAAGATCCTGCCCAATCCCATAAAGGACCACGTCATGGAGGGCGCGGCCATGGCCCGCCGGGAGGGCTGTGATTTTGTCATCGGCCTGGGCGGCGGCAGCAGCATCGATTCCGCCAAATCCATTGCCGTGATGGCCGTTAACGACGGCGATTACTGGGATTATATCGACGGTGGTTCCGGCAAGGGGCTTTCCGTGCCCTGCGACCCGCTGCCGATCGTGGCGATCACCACCACCGCCGGCACCGGCACCGAGGCCGACCCCTGGACGGTCATTACCAAAGACGAGGAAAAAATTGGGTTCGGGTACGATAAAACATATCCGGTTCTTTCCATCGTCGACCCGGATTTGATGCTGTCGGTGCCTCCCCATCTCACCGCTTATCAGGGGTTCGACGCGCTGTTTCACAGCACGGAGGGGTATCTCAATAAAATCGCCAGCCCCCTCAGCGATATTTACGCGTTAAAAGCCATCGAACTGATTGGGAAAAGTCTGGCGAAAGCCGTAAAGGATGGTACGGACGCGGACGCCCGCGAAGACGTAGCCTTGGCCAACACCCTGTCCGGCATGGTGGAATCGGTTTCCGGCTGTACGTCCGAGCATTCTATGGAGCATGCGCTCAGCGCCTGCCATCCCTCCCTTCCCCACGGCGCGGGATTGATTATGATCAGCCGGGAGTATTACACCCATTTTGCGCGGAGCGGCGGCTGTGATCAGCGGATGATCGATATGGCCCGCGCGCTCGGGAAAGCCGACGCTTCCAAACCCATGGATTTTGTGGATGCGCTGGCCGAGTTGCAGACAGCGTGCGGTGTGGATCAGCTCTCCATGGCGGATTACGGCATCGAAAAGGGCCGCGCCATGGAATACGCCCACATTGCGCGGGATACGATGGGCGGCCTGTATGAAGGCGATCCCGTGTCGCTGTCCGACGCCGATGTGGCTGGAATTTATGAACGTTCCTTCCGCTGACGCCGCCCTGAGGCGGCGTTGGATCGATCATTGCCTGACCTTTGCCGGCGCGTATGAGGATTATCCTTTCACCGACAGCAACTGGACGGTAATGCGCCATCGGGAATCCGGCAAAACCTTCGCCCTAATTTATGAACGCCAGGGATACGTCCACATAAATGTAAAGTGCGAGCCCATGCAGGCCGATTTTTACCGCCGGGCTTACGCGTCGGTCACGCCCGGATACCACATGAACAAGACGCACTGGAACACGATCACGTTGGACGGCTCCATCCCCGACGAGGAGATCGCCTCCATGATCGGCGAGAGTTTCCATCTCACCTCCCGCCCGGCAACCAAACGCCGCCCGCCGGAGCCTTAAAAGCAACAAACGCCCGCAGCCGATGCTGCGGGCGTTTGGTTTTTCTACTGGAAGGGATCCTGTATTTCCTTGGGCGCGTGCATAGGGAACACGGCCAGTGCGTTCTGGTCGTCGCACGTGGCCAGGAACACGTCCTTTTCGTTGGAAAAGCCCTGGTCCTTAAGCTGGCGTTTCAGCCAAATTTCATCCTTGCCCGCCTGTTTCAGGGTGTCTTGAGTAATGTGCCCATCCATAATCACGGTGGGCATAATCTGCTCCTGCTGGGGGGTCAATCCCAAGTCGCTCGGCGTAGCCGGGCGGTTGGCCTCCACCGGCAAAAAGCTGATCTTACCATTGCTCTCCATCACCGCGGTCTGAACCTGGCGCAGGTCGAAATATCCCTCTACCCGGCAGATGGTGAGGAATTCGCTCAGATCGATGCGGGCTTTTTTAAAATTGTCCCGGTAGAGCTTGCCGTTGTCCAGCAGAATCAGCGCGCGTCCGTCGATGAATTTGCGGGCGCCGGTGGATTTCTGAACCACCACGGAGATGACGAATGCCAGGACGCCGTATACCACCAGCGCGATCACGGAATGGAGCGGCGTTTCCAGTTCGGTCGACATTTCAGCGGCAATGGAGCCGATGGTAATGCCAATCACATAGTCAAACATACTGAGCTGGGAAATCTGCTTGTTTCCCATCAGCTTGGTCATTAGGAACAGCACCAGAGCCGATCCCAGCGACATCAATACAATTTTTAATGCGTCGATCATATCGCATCCCCCTTCATACCGGTAGTATGGTCACCGATGAAAGGCGCTATGCAATTGTTGACGGAATAAAGCGCGGCGGGATATCCTCCGGTTATAAAGCCGCGCTGCTCAGGATTTTCCAGACGGACGCCGGCATAATCCGGCCACGAAACAAACGATGGCCAGCAAGAGCGCAGTCCCCGCGTTGATCATGGCGTCCAGAGAGGATAGCATCTGGTCGAAAGAGCGGTTCTGCGTCAGCATATTGGTGACAAACGAACCCACGCCCGCCAGCAGGCAGGCGAGAGCCACCGTAAACCAGAATTTGCGCGTCAGCCAAGCAAACAGGACGATGACCCACACAATCGCCAGCCAAACGCCGGCCAGCGGCAGGGCCAGTTCGGAAAACCAGTCGACCGGCTGATCCAGCAGGTAGCGGTTGCACACCTCTTCGACACAGAGCAGGAACGGCAGCAGGCCGACGCTCATCCACAGCAGCGACACGAGCCAGCCCCGGCGCGGTGACCAAACGACCGGCAGGGCCATGCCCAGGGCATACACTATGGCGGCGGCCACGATCCACGACCAAGTCAGTTCGCCGTTGATAGCCGCGTCCGGGATCATAGAGGCCACCATGCCGATTAGTCCTCCGGCGGCGCAGGCGGCCATGGTTCCTTTTTGCATACGGGATAAAGTCATCTTGTCCTCTCTTTCTGAAAAAGCGGCGGCAGGAAGAGTCCCGCCGCCGCTTCTACACGGTTTCCGTTTAAGCCAACCCATCCATGCTCTGCTGCAGCAAAGTGAGTTTTTCCTGCAGGCGCGCCGCGTTTTCGCGGGCGGTGGCCACCACCGCCTCTGGCGCTTTGGAGGTAAAGGCCTCGTTACCCAGCCGGGCCAGCACGCCGTCCAGCTGCTTCTGCACCGTCTCTTTTTCTTTGGCAAGACGGGCTTTTTCCGCTTCCAGATCCACCAAATCCGCCATCGGGATTTTAATGGTGGCGTCCGCCGTCACAATGCTCACGCCGCCCGGCACGTCGAACGCCGTCCCCACGGTTACCTCCGACGCCGACGCCAGCCGGCAGATAAAGGGCTTGCCGCTTTCAAAAGTAGCGGCAAATGCGGTTTCCACAAACACCTGTGCCCGGCGCGAGGGCGGTACGTTCATCTCCGCCCGGCGGTTGCGAATGGCGCGGATCGCGTCCATAATCCGCTCCATTTCCTTTTCCTCCGCCGGGAAATGCAGCGGTTCCCGGTACTCCGGCCAGGCGGTGCCCATCAGGGCTTTCCCTTCATGCGGCAGGGTCTGCCAGATTTCCTCGGTGACAAAAGGCATAAATGGATGCAGCAGCTGTAACTGCCGGGTCATAACATAAACCAGCACCCGGCGGGCGTCCGCCGCGCCCTCGCCCTGCAGGCGGGATTTGCACAGCTCGATATACCAGTCGCAGAAATTGTCCCAGATGAAATCGTACAGCTTCTGCACGGCCATACCCAGCTCAAACTTTTCCAGATTGTCTGTGATGTCCTTTGCCAGCGTATTCAGCTTAGAGAGGATCCATTTATCCTCCAGCGTCAAGGTGTCCGGCAGGGTCAGGGGAACCTCCTGCCCCTCGATGTTCATCAGAATAAAGCGCGCCGCGTTCCACAGCTTGTTTGCAAAATTACGAGAGGCTGCCACCTTTTCTTCCATAAAGCGCATATCGTTGCCGGGGCTGTTGCCGGTCGCCAGCATAAAGCGCAGGGCGTCCGCGCCATACTGGTCAATAACCTCCAGCGGGTCAATGCCGTTGCCCAAGGACTTGGACATTTTGCGGCCCTGTGCGTCCCGAACCAGCCCGTGGATGAGCACGGTGCTGAACGGCGCCGCGTCCATATGCTCCACGCCGGAGAAGATCATGCGGGCCACCCAGAAAAAGATGATGTCGTAGCCGGTAACCAGCGTGTCGGTGGGATAAAAATAGTCGAGTTCCGGCGTTTTATCCGGCCACCCCAGGGTGGAAAACGGCCACAGGGCGGAGGAGAACCAGGTATCCAGCGTGTCCTCGTCCTGATGGAGGTGATGACTGCCGCAGCGCGGGCAGGCCGCCGGTTCTTCGCGGGTCACGACCGTCTCGCCACAATCGCCGCAGTACCACGCCGGGATGCGGTGCCCCCACCAGAGCTGACGGGAAATACACCAGTCGCGGATATTCTCCATCCAGTGATAATACACCTTATCGAACCGATCGGGCACAAATTTGGTCGAACCGTTCCGAACCGCATCAATGGCGGGGCCGGCCAGCGGTTTCATTTTGACGAACCACTGCAGGGATACCCGTGGTTCAATCACGGTGGAGCAGCGGTAACACGCGCCCACGTTGTGCTTGAGAGGCTCGGTTTTGATCAGGAATCCCTGATCTTCGAGGTCCTTCACCACGGCCTTGCGGCACTCGTCCAGCGTCATCCCCTCATATTTGCCGGCCCGTTCGTTCATATGGCCGTCCTCGGTGGTGACGGTGATGACCTCCAGATTATGGCGCTGGCCCACTTCAAAGTCGTTGGGATCGTGCGCCGGGGTAATTTTCACCACACCGGTGCCGAAATCCATTTCCACATAGCTGTCCGCGACCACGGGGATTTCCTTGCCCACCAGCGGCAGGATGACGGTCTTCCCCACGATGTCCCGGTAACGCTCGTCGTCCGGGTGCACGGCCACCGCCGTGTCGCCCAGCATGGTTTCGGGGCGGGTGGTAGCCAGCTCCACATAGCCGGATCCATCGGCCAGCGGGTAGCGCAGGTGATAGAAGAACGCGTCCTTTTCCTCAAATTCCACCTCCGCGTCGGAGATAGAGGTACGGCAGTGGGGGCACCAGTTAATCATCCGCTCGCCGCGGTAAATCAGTCCCTTTTCATACAGGCGCACAAACATCTCGCGCACCGCCTTGGAGCAGCCTTCGTCCATGGTGAACCGCTCCCGTTCCCAGTCGCAGGAGGAACCCATTTTCTTGAGCTGGCTCACGATGCGGTCTCCGTAGGTCTTTTTCCAGTCCCAAGCCCGTTCCAAAAATTTGTCCCGGCCGATGTCCTCTTTGGTTAGCCCTTCCTTCGCCATGGCCTCGACGATTTTAGCCTCGGTGGCGATGGAGGCGTGGTCGGTACCCGGCATCCACAGCGCCTCGTATCCCTGCATCCGCCGCCAGCGGATCAGGATATCCTGGAGGGTGTTGTCCAGCGCGTGGCCCATATGCAGCTGCCCGGTGATATTGGGGGGCGGCATGACGATGGTATAAGGCTTTTTGTCCGGATTGACCTGCGCATGAAAGTAGCCGCCGTCTACCCAGAACTGATAAATACGGTCCTCCACCTCATGCGGGTCATACACTTTAGCCAGTTGTCTTGCCTCTGCCATGTTTGTCTGCCTCCCAGTTGAAAGTAAAAATGATGGCGGGCCCGTCACCCAAAACGGCCGCCTGTCGCAGCGTTTCGGGAATGTCACTCCCACACTTTAAGCTATTGTAGCATAACTTGTCTGCCGGCACAAGCGTTAATTCAGGCCCTGCCCCCCTACCTGGCCGAACAGCAGCTCGACTTCCCGTTTCAGCCTCACATGCGCAGGCGCGGACAGGGCCGGATCTTCCGCAGTGATCTGGCGGGCAGCTTCGCCGGCTTCCCGCAGCCAGGCCATATCGGCCTGTAAATCCGCCATTTTCAGATTAGGCAGCCCGTGCTGCCGGCTGCCGAAAAAGTCGCCGGGACCGCGCAGCTTTAAATCCTCGTCGGCAATGCGGAACCCGTCGTTCGTTTCACACATCACCCGCAGTCGGCGGCGGGCCTCCTCGTTTTGTGCGTCGGAAATCAGGATGCAGGTGGACGCGTGCCGCCCCCGCCCCACCCGGCCCCGCAGCTGATGCAATTGGGCCAGTCCAAAGCGTTCGGCATTTTCAATCACCATAATAACCGCGTTGGGTACATTAACCCCCACCTCCACCACGGTAGTGGACACCAGCAGGGATATCTCCCCCGCGGAAAACGCAGCCATAACTCGCTCTTTCTCGGCCGCTTTCATCCGGCCGTGCAATAAGCCCAGACGATAACCGGCAAACGCTCCATGGGCCAGCTTCTCCGCGTACGCTTCAGCGGAAGCGAGATCCGTTTCCCCCTCCTCCACCAGCGGACAAACAATATACCCCTGGCGGCCCTCGTCAATATGCTTTTTCACGTAACCATACGCCCGTTCCCGCTTGCGGCTGCTCACAGCAAAGGTGGCGACCGGCTGACGACCGGGCGGAAGCTCATCCAGCACCGACACATCCAGATCACCATAGATCATCAGCGCCAGCGTGCGCGGAATGGGGGTAGCGGACATAACCAGCAGATGAGGCCCCGCCCCTTTCTCCGCCAGGCGGCTGCGCTGGCCCACGCCGAACCGATGCTGCTCGTCGGTGATGACCAGACCGAGGCGCGCAAAATCCACCCCTTCTGATAGCAAGGCGTGGGTGCCCACCAGCAGGTCGACCCGGCCCTCCCGCAAATCCTCCAATAGAGCACGACGGCGGGCGGCGGTGACGCCTCCTGTCAACAAGCCTACCCGGATGCCGGCCGGCTCCAGTAGTTCGGTCAGCGACGTATAATGCTGTTCGGCCAAAATTCCGGTGGGGGCCATCAGGGCCGC
>URYP01000002.1 GCA_900552115.1 uncultured Oscillospiraceae bacterium
GGGCCTTTCAAAAAAGGGTTGCGACCAAAAACGGGATATGCTATACTGTCCCCAAAGCCATAGGCAACGAATGGCTTTGATTCAGTCGAACGGTAAGTCCGGTTGGTTGATAAACAGAGTTAAGGGGTGAAGCAAGTTGCGGTAATTTTCTGCGCGACTAAACGGTATGACAAGGAGAAGCGGGAGCTGGAAATCCCGTGTTTTGTCATACCAGTGCAGGAAAGAACCCGGCTTCTTCGCTTTTTAGGGACAGGTGTATCTATGGATACGCGGTGGCCTCTATGGATGTGCGCGAGCGGCGGGATTTTTCCTGCGGCTCTTTTTTTGACTCTGCCCGCAGGGTCAATTTTGCATACAAGGAGGAGATGCCATGTCTAAAATAGACGTCCGCCATTTGACGTTTTCCTATGATGGCGATTATGAGCCTGTTTTCCAGGACGTCAGTTTTCAATTGGATACCGCCTGGCGCTTGGGACTAATCGGACGCAACGGCCGGGGAAAAACCACACTGCTGAAGCTGCTGCTGGGTGGCTATGATTATCAGGGGCAGATTACAGCCAGTGTCCGGTTTTCCTATTTTCCCTATCCTGCTCCGGATCCGGAGCAGGATACCGGAACCCTGATGGAGACCATCTGTCCCGGCCATGAACGATGGGAATTCTGCCGGGAACTCAGCCAGCTGGAGATGGATGAAGATACGCTTGACCGGTCTTTCCGGCTGCTGAGCCCGGGAGAACAGACAAAGGTTTTGCTGGCCGCTTTGTTTTGCCGCGACCATGCGTATTTGCTAATTGATGAGCCGACCAACCATCTGGACAGCCGTGCCCGGGCGGCAATCGGCCGTTATCTGCGGCAAAAGCAGGGTTTCATCCTCGTATCACACGACCGTGCGCTGCTGGATGATTGTGTGGATCACGTTTTGTCCATTAACAAAGCCAATATAGAATTGCAGAGAGGTAATTTTTCATCGTGGATGGAAAACAGGCAGCGGCAGGATCAATACGAGGAAGCGCAAAATGAGCGATTGAAAAAGGATATACGGCGACTGGAGGCGGCTGCCCGACGGACAGCGGACTGGTCGGACAAAGTGGAAAAAACAAAAAAAGGGACTAAAAATTCTGGCCTGCGCCCGGACCGGGGGTATATTGGCCACAAGGCGGCTAAAATGATGAAACGCTCGCAGGCAATCGATGCCCGCCGGCAGGCCAGCTTGGAGGAAACCAGGGCGTTGCTGCAAAATGTGGAAAGCCAGGATGCCCTGAAGCTGGCACCCCTTGCGGCCCGTTCTGGTCGTCTGGTGGAATTGGAGGGGGTTACGGTGTCCTATGATGGCCGTATCGTCTGCCGGGATATCGGTTTTTCGCTGCTGCCTGGGGAACGGATTGCTCTGCGTGGCCGGAACGGCTGCGGAAAATCGAGCCTGCTGCGCCTGATTTGTGGAGAAGACGTTCCACATACGGGCGAGGTGCGCCTGAGCAGTGGCCTTATATGCTCGTATATTCCCCAAAACGTGGACAGCTTTCGCGGTACCCCCCTTGCCTATGCGCGGGAAGCGGGCGTGGACGCCAACCGCTTTAAAGCGGTTCTGAGCAAAATGGAGGTGCCGTCCTCAGCTTTTGACAAGGATCTGGCGGCACTCAGCGACGGCCAACGGAAAAAGGTGCTGCTGGCCCGCAGCCTGTGTGAAAAGGCGCATGTGTATGTCTGGGATGAACCGCTGAATTTTCTGGATGTTCTTTCCCGCGTTCAAATTGAGGAGGTCTTGCTGTCCGCGCAGCCTACCATGTTGTTTGTGGAGCATGACGAGACCTTCTGCCGCCGCATGGCAACCCGTATAATCGACATGGAATAACGGCGGCGGTTCTGTTAGAAATGGCTCTGCGGATATCCGCAGAGCCATTTGCATTACCATATCTCTATCCGGCGTGGGTGATGGCCGTCAGGCGAACAGCCCCAAAGTCTGTTTCCACCGCAAAATGCGGAGCACCGACTCGTCGATCCGTTCCTCGGTGATATCGCCGTTTTGCACCGCGGCAATGACGGCGGGGATCTGTTCACGGTAATTGGTGCAGCACAGCATGTCGTTGCCGGCTTTCACCGCCACGACAGCGGCCTCACGGTCGCCGGTATATTGGCGAATTGCCTGCATATACAGGTCGTCGGTCATAATGACGCCGTCAAAGCCCAATTCTTCCCGCAGAATTCGGTGGACATTGGCAGACAGGGAGTCGGGCGCCTGCTTATCCATGCTGGCAACGATGTTATGGGAAACGAGTACACAGCCGGCACCCGCCTTGATGCCGGCTTTAAAGGGCAGGAAGTCCTGCTTTTCAAACATACTGTACGGACGGCTGTCATGGGCAATGCCGGTATGGGTATCTTTGTTGTTGCCGTAGCCGGGGAAATGCTTCAGTACGCTGCCCATGCGCTTTTCCTGCATGGTGCTGACAACGGTTTCCACATACTTTGCCGTTTCCCTGCCGTTCTGGCCAAAGGAGCGGGCATGGATGTAATCGTCCGGATCGGTGGATACGTCGCAGACCGGGGCGAAATTCAAGTTGATCCCCAGGGAATGCAGCAAATCCGCTTTCTCTTCCGTGTCGCTGGCAATCAGGGGGAGGCCGCCTTCTTTATACAAATCCTGGGGCGACCAAAACGGTACGGCACGAAAATAATGGCTCACGCGGTTGACGATACCGCCTTCTTCGTCTACGCCAATCAGAAGGGGCAGCTTGGCTTTTTGCTGATAGCTTTGAATATGGTCGATGACCTCCTGCCGGGAAAAGCCGTTAAAATCCCGGTCGAAAAGAATGTATCCCCCCATCTGGTATTGCTCCACGTCCTGTGCGCCGCCTGATTCCGGGCATCGTACAATAAACATCTGGCCGATCTTTTCTTTCAGGGTCATCCCGGCCAGCAGATGTTCCGGTGTTTTAACCGGGGCGGAAGAGGTCGTCGTTGTAGTGAGAGGGAGCGTCGTTGTCACAGGAACGGGAATAACGGATGCCGTTGTGGTCAAATTGGCCGCCGGGGCTAACAAAATACGATTCAGGGTTACTGCCTGAACCGAAGCCTGGCGGTTCAGCGTCCCTGCGTAACAGATACGGATACGCGCTCCCACCAACAGGTTTAACCCGTCGTCCAAAACCGTCTCATAATCGGCAAAAGAGTATACGCCGCCTTCATCGGCCGTTACAGTCAGTACATTCATGCTGGCGTCGGTGACCGTTCCGTCAAGTGTCTTTTCAGCAGCGGCCGTCGTTGCTGCCGTTTCTGCTGAAGGCGGGACGCTTTCCGACCGGCAGGCGGTGAACAGCAGGCAAACCAGCGTAAGAAGAGCCATGGATGCCAAAAAATTATTACAAAATTTTTTCATAAAAGTTCCCCTGTTTCCATCTGTATTCTCTCCGTCCATTGTAACGAACAGGCCTGAGAAAGTCAAACGCTCTGACTGCCCGTCCCGTCGTCGGTAATTCCAAAGAATGCCGGAGAATATCGTCGCCATAAGGGTTGCGGCTCCAAGCAAAGTATAGTATAATTAACAAATAAAAACCGAAATAAGAGGGATTTTGAATGGCGAGCGCATCACATATTTATCTGGCTTCTCCGCATATGAGCGATGAGGGATATGAACAAAAGTATATTCAGGAAGCTTTTGCCTCAAACTGGATTGCGCCTCTTGGTAGTAATGTCGATCAATTTGAACAGGAAATAGCCCAAAAGCTCGGGGCCAGACACGCGGTGGCGCTTTCGGCAGGCACGGCGGCCATCCATCTGGCATTGAAGTCGGCGGGGGTGGGACAGGATGATGTTGTGTTTTGCCAGTCCCTGACTTTTTCCGCTTCCGCCAACCCCATTGTTTACCAGAATGCCAAACCTGTGTTTATTGACAGCGACCGGGAGACATGGAATATGTCACCGGAAGCTCTTGAACGGGCGTTCTCTCTTTATCCGGAGGCGAAGGCGGTCATTGTGGTGCACCTTTATGGAATGGCGGCCGATATGGACGCTATTCTTGAAATATGTAAACAACACAATGCTGTATTAATTGAAGATGCCGCTGAAAGCCTGGGTACCTCATATCATGGACGGTATACCGGTACGTGGGGAGATTTCGGCATCCTCAGTTTCAATGGCAACAAAATTATAACCACCAGCGGCGGCGGAATGCTTCTGTGCAATACGGACGATGCCGCAGAAAGGGCGCGTAAGGCGCGCTTTTGGGCAACACAGTCCCGAGACCCGGCCAGGCATTACCAACACAGCGAGATCGGCTATAATTACCGCATGAGTAACGTGTCGGCGGGCATTGGCCGCGGCCAGCTTAAAGTCCTGGACAAACGGATTGAGCAGAAGCGGCACATTTATTCGTATTATCAAAGCCATTTACAGGATTTGGACGGGTTGAGCCTCATGCCCATGCGTGAGGGCGTGCGGAGCAATTGCTGGCTTACAGCGATTCAGCTGACCGGAACGGTAAGCCCGGAACAATTGATGAACGCCTTGGAGGCCGCGGATATAGAAAGCCGGCCCCTTTGGAAGCCGATGCACTTGCAGCCGGTCTTTAAGGACTGTGGCTATGTTGACAACGGCGGGGTATCGCAGGGCTTGTTTGAGCAGGGAGTATGCCTGCCGTCAGATACAAAAATGACGGACGACGATTTGAAACGAATCGTGGATAGTATCCGCAGTTTGTGGTAGCAGGTGACGATTATGCAGGAACTGTTGATTTACGGCGCTGGAGATTTGGGAAGAGAATACGCGTGGTTTGTGGAAGCCATCAACCAAGCCCAACCCACCTGGGAGCTGCGCGGGTTTCTGGACGACGGCGTGCCGCCCGGTACCGTCATTGACAAGTGGCCGGTGCTGGGCGATGTTTCCTATCTTCGTACTATAAACCGGAACATCTTTGTCGTCTGTGCGGTGGCGGCTCCCCCTATTAAGGAACAGATTGTGGAGCGCCTGTCAACCATTACCGCCGTTCGTTTTCCGGTGCTGGCGCATCCATCCGTCATCATGGCCCCGGACGTGGCCATCGGCGAAGGCTCGGTTATTGGCCCGGGCTGCGTCCTGTCGGCGCAGGTGTCGATTGGGCGTCATGTCGTCATCAATCAAATGTCCAGTATCAGCCACAATGTTTGTGTGGAAGATTTCAGCATGATCGGCCCGGCAAACAATCTGGGCGGCTGGGTGCATGTGGGTAAAGGTGTAGATGCCGGGATAGGCTGTACATTCAAAATGGAAACAAACGTGGGAGACTATGCGATTCTCGGAGCGGGGGCCGTGGTGGTGAAAGATATTCCGCCTGCCTGTACGGCGGTTGGCGTTCCGGCTCGGCCCATTCATTAAAGGCAGGGGGACTGAGATGTATAGATTGTTTATAAAAAGGGGCTTGGATTTCTTATTGTCCGCCCTGGCCGTGGTGGTCTTATCGCCCGTGCTGCTTGTGCTGGCGCTGCTGGTAAGATGCAAGCTGGGCCGCCCGGTACTGTTTCGCCAGACGAGGATCGGCCGCGGAAACCGTCCCTTTGATATGTTTAAATTCCGTACCATGACCCGGGAAACAGATGAAGGGGGGCAGCTGCTGCCAGACGAAAAGCGTCTGACTCCTTTTGGAAAATGGCTGCGAAGCTCGAGCCTGGATGAACTGCCGGAGCTGTTTAACATTTTGAAAGGCGACATGTCAATAATTGGCCCCCGTCCGCTTTTGCCGGAATATCTTCCCTTCTATACTCAGCAGGAGTTGAAACGGCATAAGGTAAGAGGTGGCTTGGTGCCGCCGGAAGTACTGTATAAAAATGTGACCCCTTCCTGGGGGCAGCAGCTGGCTTATGAGGCTGAATATGCGGAAACCGTGAGTTTCCGGTTGGATATTAAAATCCTGTTGATGACGGTAAAGGGGTTGTTTTCGAGAAAAGAGCTGGACTATGGGGGCTATGTACGCCAGCCGTTTATGGAAGAACGTCAGCGGGAGCAACAGATTATGGACGGAAATAGTGAGGTGACGGCAAATGAGTAATATACTGGTAATCGCGGCCCATCCGGATGACGAGGTTCTGGGTGTGGGCGGTACCATGGCTGTGCTGAGCCGGCGGCATGCCGTCTCAGTTCTAATTGTGACGGAAGGCTGTTCTTCCCAATACGAGGGTGAGGATGTGCCGGAAATCATCCGGATTAAAAAGGAATGCGCCAGAAAGGCCAACCGGCTGCTTGGTGTTGAGCGGGTACTGTTTGGCGATTTACCGGATATGAAACTGGATTCCGTACCGCATGTTCAAATTAACCGTGTCATTGAACAGGCCGTGGAGGAAGTGCAGCCGGATATTGTTTTTACCCATCATTTTGGGGATGTCAATATGGATCACAAAAGGGTATTCGAGTCGACCATGGTAGCGGCACGGCCAACAGCCGGCAGCCGAATAAAAAAAGTTTACACGTATGAAACACTTTCCTCTACAGAATGGCAAAGTGCCGACCCCCGGCAGATATTTGTGCCGCAGGCGTATGTGGATATCCAGGACACATTGGAAAAAAAGGCGGCGGCGCTTGAACTGTACAACCAGGAAGTGCGGGAGTTTCCCCATCCGCGGTCCGCGCAGGCGGTTCGAAATCTGGCCGCAATGCGCGGTCAAAGCGTAGGCCTGTATGCGGCCGAAGCGTTTGGGGTCATTCGGGAACGGATAACGGGGGAGATATAATGGTGGTATCTATCCATCAGCCGGATTACATTCCCTATTTAGGATATTTTTATAAAATTGCCTGTTCGGATGTGTTTGTGTTTCTGGATGATGCGCAGTTTTCCAGTGATAATATGCATCATTGGAACGTTATTAAAACCCCTCAGGGGGAATGCCGGCTGAAAATACCAGTGGAACATCGGTTTGGCGATCCCATAAACCGCGTACGAACCAAAGATGAACTGAAATGGAAGGACAAGCATCTGCGCACGTTGGAGATGAATTATGCGCGCGCACCGTATTACCGGGAGGTATTTCCAAAGTTTAAGGAGCTGCTGTTGTCGTCCTATGACAATTTGGCGCAGATGAATATGGAGATAAACCGATATTTATGCGACTCTTTTGGCCTGCATCCGCGGTATTATGTTTCGTCTGAAATGGACATCCATACCGTAAGGGAAGAACGGGTAATTGACCTGTGCTGTGCCGTGGGGGGGACAACATATTTATCTGGCCATGGCGCCAGTGTCTACCAGGTTGACGAACACTTTAAAGAGCGCGGCCTTGGGCTGCGGTATACTGATTATACGTCTGATTTTACCTATTCACAGCTTTGGCAGGACTTCCTGCCGAATATGTCTGTTTTAGACTATGTGCTGAACTGCGGTTTTGACTGGGATGCGGTGGAGCGTGCGGTAAGGGGTGGCCGCTGATATGGAAATGGGGAGTTTTATTGAACTGGAATATCCAAATAGCGGCGAATACTATACGCAAGGTCCTATAGCGCGGTTGAATACAGGCAGGGCCGCCGTTTATCATGCCCTTCGGGCCTGGGGTGTTCGTAAGGTGCTCTTGCCTTACTATGAATGCGCTACCGTGCGGGACTTTTTAGTAGATAGACAAATCGACGTGTCCTATTATGCGTTAAACGAAGAATTTACCCCCGTCGTTTCCGATGTGCCTGAGGATACCGCAATTGTCCTGGTAAACTATTTCGGGATTATGGGCGTCGATCGGATGAAAAGGCTTTCGGCTCCGTTTGCAAAGGTTATTGTGGATAATGCGCAGGCGTTTTTTGCTCCGCCGTTAGATGGCTGCCTGAATATCTATTCGGCCAGGAAATTTGTCGGTGTCCCGGATGGCGCTTATGTTCTCGGGGAGCATGCGGACCGATTTGTGGAAGAGTATCCGGAGGATTTTTCTTCCGACACGGCGGATTTCCTTTTGAAACGGCTTGAGTACGGCTGTGAGGGGAAAGCGTATGACGCCAGGATGAAAAACGAGGCCCGTTTGGATGAAGCGGGCGCGCGGAGTATGTCGCGGTTGACCCGGAGACTGCTGGCCGGCATCGATTACGAAACATCCAAACGGAAAAGGCTGGATAATTTCCGTACGGCCTGCGCACTGTTTGATCAGGTTAACCGGATCGATCCCAAACGGTATTTGGACAATACATGTGTCCCTATGGTGTATCCTTTGGTGGTCGAGGAAGACGGGCTGCTGGAACGTCTTATAAAAGCTGGTCATTTCCAGGGACGATGGTGGGCGTACCTGCTGGAGGAAAGGCCTCCGGAGTCTTTTGAATATTATCTGTCGCGCTATGGAATTCCGGTTACCATCGACCAGCGGTACGGTCCGGAGGAGCTGTCCGCTCTGGCGGAACTGATAAAAGGCGGGAGGACCGGTCTTGACAAATAAAACCATTCGATATTGCAGCTTGACAACCGTATCGGCCAGTATGCGGGCGTTTGTCATGCCTGCCATGACGTGCCTGCAGCAGCATGGCTATACAATCACGGTTTCCTGTAAACAGGATACAGAGTTTGCAGCTGGACTGCCTGAATCAATTTCATATATTCCGCTGGATATCGACCGTGGTTTTCGTCTGGGGAAAACCATAAAAACAATTTGTCATCTCTGGCGTGTTTTTCGTAAAGACCGGTTCGATATGATTGAATATGGTACGGAAAACGTATCTTTCTGCGCGGCGATAGCGGGCTGGCTGGCCCGCGTCCCCGTTCGGCTTTATAACCATTGGGGGGCGCGGTATGTTGGCTATACCGGCTTTGGGCGAACAATCTCCTGGCTGATTGAAAAAACAGCGGCCCTGTTTTCAACCGATGTCCGGCAGGTGAGCCAGAAGAATATGGAGCAGTGTATTCAAGACGGCGTTTATCCGGCTGCCAAGGTAAAGGTTTTGGGGAAAGGCGGTACGGTTGGCGTCGACTTTAACAAATTCTCCATAAGCGATAAAAGCGCCTACAGAAAAGAAATCCGGGATCGGTTTCATATTCCGGAGGACGCTTTTGTATGGGGAGACATCGGCTATATACGAAAGGACAAGGGCAGCGGTGAGCTGATCAAAGCGTTCCGCCGCTTGGCGGAAGAAGACGAAACCGTATGGCTTTTGCTGGTGGGCGATTTGTATGCCGACGACCTGCCCGATGCGGATTTGCTGCAATGGGCGCGGCAGAACCAGCGGGTCATATTTACCGGGCGTGTGGGGGATGTGGAGCGGTATGCCGCCTGTATGGACTGTCTGGTGCATCCCAGCTATCGGGAGGGCTTTGGCATGGTGCTGCAGGAGGCCGGGGCGATGGGCGTGCCCGCCGTTACCAGTAATATCCCGGGACCGTCCGAATTTGTAAATAATGGCGTTACCGGACTGCTTGTACAACCGGCTGACGATGTGGACCTGTTTGAGAAAATGCGCTGGCTGCGGCAGCATCCGCAGGAGCGGGAACAAATGGCACAAGCGGTTTATCGGGACGTGCAGACGCATTTTGAACGGCAGGTTATGGTGAATCGTATCGTACAGGACCGGGACGATTTATGCGGGAGGAATAACGGGAATGATTAATTTGATGTTG
The DNA here is from genome assembly GCA_900552115.1 of uncultured Oscillospiraceae bacterium. Lineage (GTDB taxonomy): Bacteria > Bacillota > Clostridia > Oscillospirales > Acutalibacteraceae > UMGS1474. The sequence goes on from URYP01000002.1 coordinate 9,548, forward strand.
CTGACAGCGGATCCGGTGTTTGCGGCCAAAGCGCAGGATGCCGGCGTTGACCGCATTTTTCTTGATTTGGAGTTTATCAATAAGATCGAGCGGCAACAGGGACGCAACACCTATATTTCCCCCTATTCCCTTGAGGACATTCCACCGCTGCGCCGTGTGCTCGATACAGCTCAATTGCTGGTAAGGGTGAATCCTATCCACCCCCATTCAAAAACGGAAATTGACCGGGTCATCGAAGCCGGCGCGGACATTTTGATGCTGCCCATGGTGGTGGACCGGGACGATGTGGAGCGATTTATCGACATGGTGGGTGGACGAGCCAGAACATGTCCGATGATTGAAACAGCGCAGGCTATGGCGCGGCTGGATGATATCATTGAAGTGAACGGTATTGATGAATTGTTTATCGGGCTGAACGATTTGCATATCAGCTTGGGGCTGTCGTTCCTGTTTGAACCGCTCAGCGGCGGCTTGGTGGATTACATGGCTCAGAAAATACATGCCCGGGGAATTCCTTTTGGTTTTGGCGGAATGGGAAAAATGGGGGAGGGCCTGTTGCCGGCGGAGGCCATTTTGGAGGAACACTACCGGCTGGGCTCCTCCAGCGTCATCTTATCCAGAACATTCCGCAATGAAAATCTGGCCGAACCCAAAGAAGTGGATCTGCCGCTGGAAATACGGAAAATACGCGAGAAGGAAACGCTTTATGAAACATACGGAGCTAAAGAGTTTGAAGAAAACCGTGCGTTTGTCAAAGACTGCGTGGGAAAAATTGTGGCAGGGAAGTAGAATGTAAAACATGAAAGTCCTGCTGACAGCGGTTCTAAAACAAATCAAGATATTACTGCTGTCTAGCGATTTCATAAAAATAGGAGTAGGTGAAAAGTAAATGACTCAAGCGAATGCGGATAAGCTGGTCAGTTTTATTATGGGTGTATACAATACGAAAGACCGAACGGCGTTAAAGCGTTCCGTTGCATCCATGCTGGATCAAACGTATCCCCATATTCAGGTGGTCTTGTGTGATGATGTTTCAACCAATGGCATATACGAGTTTTTGCAGCAGGAATACGGGTGTAATCCGAAAGTGAAATTACTGCGGCTGCCGCAGCACGGAGGGTTGAGAACGGCTTTAAACGCGGCGATCGACGCGGCGGACGGCGCCTTTATTGCCCGGCAGGATGACGACGATTATTCCGACCTGACCCGCATAGAAAAGGAAATGGCGGTTTTAGAGGCACATCCTGAGTACAGTTTTGTCAGTTCGGCTTTATACAAATTTGACAGACAGGGAATTTGGCAGACCCTGCGGCTGAAAGAGCAGCCGTCCAAGAAGGATTTTGCCAAACATTGCCAGCACGTTCATCCCGCCGCGCTATTCAGAAGGAGCTGCCTGGATCGGGTTGGTGGCTACAGAATTGCCCCGGAAACCATTCGCTGCGAAGATTATGATTTGTTTATGCGGATATACGCGGCGGGAATGCGCGGTTACAATTTACAAGAACCGCTGTATTATTACAACAAAGACAGGGATGAGCGGCAGCGCCCCCCCTACCGGTATAAATGGAATGAAGCGGTTGTAAGGGCTAAGGGATACAAACGGTTAAAGTTGGCTCCGTGGTCGTACCGATACGTATTCAGGCCGTTGCTGGCGGGCTTATTGTCGCCTCAAACCGTACAGAAAATAAAGAGCAGAAAACGGGTGTAGCATGAAAGTCATTTTTTTTGGAATGGCCTGTCCGGATGCAATGCTGGATACATATGAAAAAAAGTACGCCAAGCAAAAAATGAAATTTGTGCAGCAGCGATGGGATTATTCGTTAAGCCAGGCGTTTTATAAACTAATAAAGGATGATTTCCAGGCGGTTTCTTTTCCGCCCATCACCACGTTTCCGGCGGGAAAATGCCTGTTTCATCGTAAGAAAAGGTGTGAGGACCGGGGCGTTCCCTATACGTTTCTTTCCACCATCAACCTGCCGGTCCTCAAACAACTGTCGTATTGCTTTAGCGCGCTGGTTACCTTGCTTCGGTTTTGTATCCGGTATCGGGGCGAAGATAAAGTAATTGTAACCCACTGCATCTATCCGCAGTCGGCGCTCCCCTCCTTTTTGGTCCGCCGTTTAGCGCGGGTTAAAGTGTATACGATTGTGCCGGATCTCCCCGAGCATGCGGTTCCGTATCTGTTTGAGAATCATCGTCTGTTAAAGCGCTTGTTTAAAAGCTTTATCCATCTTTCGGAAAAGCTTAAGGATAAATTCGACGGATACATTTGTTTTTCACCTTACCAGAGAGAACATTTACCAAAGGATCGGCCCTATATGCTGATGGAAGGCTTTATCGATACCCAGATCATGGACCGTGTTCCTCCGGCGGATTTGGGGACGGGCGACCGTATCGTGGTCTATGCGGGCGGTTTGCATAAGGCATATGGCATCGATCTTTTGGTAGATGCTTTTGAACAAGCCGAATTGACCGGCACACAGCTCTGGCTGTTCGGTCAGGGGGATTGTGTGTCGTATATCCAGCAAAAAGGCAATCCAAGCATTATCTACAAAGGCGTCGTAGATCGAGAAACGATGATCGGCATAGAAAAATCCGCCACGCTTCTGGTTAATCCACGGCCAACAACGGAAGAATTTTCTAAGTGTTCCTTTCCATCAAAATTGATGGAGTATATGGCCAGCGGCACGCCCGTTTTGACCAGTCGGCTGCTCTGCATAGGTGAAGAGTATTTTGATAAAATGTATTTTTTCAACGATGTCAGTGTTCAGGGGTTGAGGCAGGGGCTGATTGATACTCTTGCGGCGTCTGATTTAAAAAAACGGGCGGCGTCAGCGGCCGGCTATATTCGGGAAAAGAAAACCGCCTTGTATCAGGCGCAGCGTATACTTAAATTTATTTCGTAACGGTAGGGAAGCGTATGACGCGACAAGAAGGACAAACCTCATTTATGTATCAATTTAATAGGCTAATGGCGGTATTGCTGACCATTTGGGTGTGCTGTCCTTATGTAACACAGAATACCGGTCTTCTGTTTGGAACCGGTGTCGCGCTGCTGTGGGGACTGACGCGCCTGTTGTGCGTGGCGTCAAAACCAACGTTTATGATCCGGATGGATACCCTAACCCTGGCCGCTTTTTTAGTGAGCCCGGCTATTTCGTTTCTGGTTTTTCGGCGGGTATATACGTCATTTGATCCGTTTACCTTCCTCCCCATGTTGTTTATCTTTTTTATTGGCTTTTATATGTATCGGTTTTATGCGGAAAAGAAAGACTATTCGTTCCTGGGGCTTTTGGCTTTAGTGGCTTTGACGGCAACCTTGCTGGGGGCCGTGATGACGCTGTACTATCTGGGAATAGACCCTATGATCGCCAAGTCTATCTCACAATCCGGCAATACAAATTTCCTGGTTTATCAGAAAAGCGGTATTGGCAGTTTCGGCTTCATTTACCTGATGCTTTTTGTCACCATCGCTTGTCTGCCCCTTTTGTTTAAATCCCTTCCCACAGTTAGGAAGAAAAAGACGATGAAACTGGCGCTTGCTGTGGGCATGGTTGTTTTTATACTGTGTATAATTAAAGCGGGATTTTCCGCGGCTATTTTGCTGTTTATTTGTGGGGGTGTTTTATGGCTGATATCCTTTATAAAAAATAAATGGGTTCGCTATGGAGCGGCCATACTCATGGTCATTGCCATTGTATTTTTAAAACAGCCGTTTGGTCAATGGCTGGCCGGCCTTCAAATTGAAAACGATATGATTCGAGAACGAATCCATGATATTGGATATTTCCTGGTGACGGGGGAAAGCGGTGTACATACCTCAGCCCGTTTTGAAGATTTCCAGAGATCACTGGAATCCTTTTTCAGATATCCTTTGTTTGGCTATAATTTCCGGCTGGGGGGGTTCCCGGTCATTTCTCCGGGAGGCCATGCCGAGTGGATAGATTTATTTGCGGTATATGGCCTGGCGGGAGGAATCCCCCTTATAGCGACCATCATTCAAAAGAGCCGGTATATTCAGGCAACTTTACAGCAGCAAACGAATTATAACTATTACAGTATTATATGTATCGTGTGCATTATCTACGGGTTTCTGGATCCCTTTTTACGAATTTATCATATAGGATTTGCCATGTTTCTGGTTGTCCCGGCGATTCCCTATTTGCCGTTTGCTTTTAAAGGAAAAAAGACCCCATTGCGGAGGAGATCGGCCATATGAAAATCCTGTGGATTGTCAACATCTATATAGGGAAGCTGGCGGAACAGAAAGGGTTAATCGCTACCAGCGGTAAATGGATGGAAGCAGAGCTGCAAAAGCTTTACAATAAAGACGATATTCAAGTGACGGTCTGCACAACGGCGGCCGTACCGGAAAAAGAGTGCCTGCAGGATGGAAATATCCGCTATGTGGTGCTGCCGACCGGCCCCGTTCACAAATACCGTGTGACGGACGCTGCCGTTGCCGTGTGGCGGGAATTGTTGGACGAAGAGCAGCCCGATATCATCCAGCTGTGGGGAACCGAATATCCGCATGGACTGGCGGCTATAAGGGCGAATGCGGGACGAATCCCCGCATGTGTATATATTCAAGGTGTGATAAGTAGTATAGCCCTATACTACAGGGGCCAGCTGCGGGATAAAGTTCTACGGCAAAACCAAACCTGGTTGGATTTTTTACCCGGCCGTTCCGTCTTTGCCGCGGAGAAACGATTTGAAAAACAGGCGGTGATCGAGCAGGAGATTCTCCGGGAATGCGGACATGTTGTTTTGGAAAATCAATGGTCACAGGATCAGTATTCGGCGGATAATCCGAATCTGCGGTTTTATTATCATCGCCTGCCGCTCAAAGAAGAATTCGGGGCATTAACCTGGTCGGAGGAGCGCTGCCAAAAACATACGATTTTATCCATTGCCTCCGGTTATCCGTTAAAAGGGTTTCATATCCTGCTGCAGGCACTCTCTGTTGTGGTAAAAGACTTTCCGGATGTACGGCTTGTCGTGCCGGGAGCGTCTTTTAGCGAAGTGAGCGGTATGGCCTCTATGAAACAGGGGGGATATGGCAGGTACATTCGCCGAATGATTCGCAAATACGGCCTGTCGTCCCATATTCAGTTTGTGGGGCCCCAGTCATCGGCCGAATTAGCCCGGCTGATGTGTGACAGCCACGTGTTTGTAACCGCGTCCGCGGTCGAAAACCACTGCTCCACTTTGCGGGAAGCCATGACGGTGGGAATGCCATGTATCTCGTCGTATGTAGGCGGTATACCGGAATATCTTCACCATAAGGTAAACGGGTTTCTGTACCGCTATGAAGACTATCGGTCTTTGGCGGCGCGGATTATGGATCTTTTCCGTGCCCCATCGTTGTGCCGTGAGTTTTCACAGGCGGCCCGGCACACCATGGAGCAGATGTATCGGGAAGAACCCCTGTCTTCGTTGCAAAATATTTATACGCAAATTTTAAAGGAGCCGGTATGAAAAAAATTGTTTTAATACAGGATCGAATTGCCCCCTATCGGCTGGCTATTTTTAATATGCTCAGCGAGCGTTATGACCTGACGGTATTGTACAGCAGCGGGAATGTATCTGAGGAAGCGCGTTTTTCCACCATGCGGGTGGATAAATGGGCCTTTCATGGGTATAAGTGCTTTCGACGCTCTTTAAAAAAATTGGTGCAGCCATGTGATGCCGTAATCGCTCCCTTTGACAGAGGGCAGCTGGATGTATGCCATTGTATGAAAAACCATCATGGCCCTAAATGGGTTTTGTGGGGCATTGGGGTGCCCGCGGATTATCAGACCAGATACGATTCGCCGGATGTGGCCTCCAAAGATCGGCTGCCGGCACTGGTGGCGCAGTGCGACGCGGCGGTTTTTTATTCGGATTATCCAAAACGAAAATACAGTCGGCTGGGCATTGCGCCGGAAAAATTGTTTGTAGCTCCCAATACGGTGTCCATCAATCATACCGACTGGAATAACGACCGTCATTCCCTACTGTTTGTCGGTAGTCTTTACCCGCAAAAGAAAGTGTATGAGCTGGTGGAGGCTTACCATACGGTCCTTCAGGAAAAGCCGCTGCTGCCGCCGCTGCGGGTCATTGGGGATGGTTCCGAGCGCCCGCGGCTGGAAGCCTATATTCAGCAACACCATTTGCAGGAGAAAATCCATCTGTTGGGTGAAATATATAACGAGGATTTGCTGCAATCTTATTTTCGGGATGCCATAGCCTGCCTTTCTCCGGATCAGGCGGGATTGTCCGTGCTGAAATCCATGGGATATGGGGTTCCCTATGTCACGTCTAAAGAGGCAATAACCGGCGGGGAAATTTTTAATATCAGCCATGGGGAAACCGGCGTGCTGCTGGACAGTTTAAGCGAATTACCGGCGATAATTGCCGATATCGCCGATTACCCGAGCCGGTATACGGCCATGGGCAAGCAAGCTTATGAGTATTACTGGAAAAACAGAACGCCTGAACATATGGTTCAGGGATTTGTGGATGCCATAGAGTATGCTACGTCCCGTTAATACGTATAGGGAGATACCTGCCTGATGAAAGACCAAAAGCTTTTAAGTGTATGCCTGACTTATGTTAATCTAATTTTAAACTCCGTTATCAGCATATTTTTTACCCCTTTTCTAATCAGCAGCCTCGGCGTGGCGGAATATGGTATTTACCAATTGATTAGTTCCTTTGCCGGATATCTGATTATCATGAATTTTGGCGTAGGGACAATCATTACGCGCAACATAACCCGATACATAACATTGGGGGACAAAAAAGGCCAGGAAAACTTTTTGTTTCTGGCCATGGTCATCACGGGCGTTTTACTGGTATTGCTGGGCGGTGTATCTATAGGCATGTATTTTGGTATCGACCCCCTGTACGCCACGAAAATGACGGCGTCCGAGTTGGCCAATGCCAAACACCTGTATATACTCATGTGTTTCAATATTGGTTTTTCACTTATTGTCAACTCTTTTTCCGGGATTATTAACGCCTATGAAAAGTTTGCCGTCAATAACTCTTTTCAAATTTTAAAATACCTTCTCCGGATTGTAACCTTGGTATTGCTGCTGAATTTGGGATTCAAATCCTTTGCCATTGTCTTGACCGACCTCTTGCTGACCCTTTTTGTGCTGGCGTTGGATTTGATTTACTGCTTTAAATCATTGGGCATACGCATCCGGTTTCATTTTTGGGACGGAGTACTGCTGCGTACGTCCATGGTGTTTGCACTCTCTATCTTTCTGCAAAGCATTGTCAGCCAGGTGAATAACAATTTGGACAGGGTTATTCTGGGGGCGATGACGACTACCACTGTTGTGGCGGTATATTCAATTTCACTGACCCTGTACTCTATGTTTGCTTCTGTTACGGGCGCTATCAGCTCGGTTTTTTTGCCCAAGGCCACCCGCCTGCTGACCAAGGGCGCCTCTCCAAAGGCTATGACCGATTTGATTATTCGTCCAGGACGCATCCAATTTATGATATCCTGCCTGTTTATTTCCGGCTTTGTTATATTTGGCAGGAATTTTTTGCTGAACTGGGTGGGCCCCCGTTTCCAGGACGCTTATCTGCCCACGATTATATTGTTTGTTCCCTTGGGAATTATGACGTCCCAGGGGGTGGTGGATGCGGTTCTCGACGCCATGATGAAACGTCTGGTCCGGTCTGTTGTACTGGTGTTTATGGCGGCTTTAAATGTTCTTTTATCCATCTTTCTCGTCCGGCATATTGGATTTATCGGCGCGGCGATCGGTACGGCCGCTTCCATTTTTACCGGCCATATCCTGATTATGGGGATTTACTATCAAAGGGTAATTAAGCTGCAAATGCTGCGGCTTTATAAAGAAATCTATTTGCGGACAGCGCTCATCACTCTTGTGCTGGGAACCGGAGCGTATCTGCTGCTAAGCAGTCATTCTGTAGGATGGATCGCTCTTATGGCGGAGTGCGCGGCATACACGGTTATATTTGCGCTTTCGATGTTTTTCCTGGGTATGACGAATGAAGAAAAAACGTATGTGAAACGAAAATTACGGGTGAGAGCATGAGTGGTTTGGTAAGTATAGTAACGCCGTGTTATAATGGAGAGCGTTACATCGCGCGTTTTTTGGACTGTATCATAATGCAGACTTACCGTCCGCTGGAGCTGATCATCATCAACGACGGTTCCACCGACCGTACGCAGGATATTATCATGTCCTATCAGCAAAGGCTGCAGGAACAGGATATCCGGCTGATATACCGCTGCCAGGACAATAAAGGACAAGCCTCCGCCTTGAATGTGGGGCTAGAGCTGTTTACCGGTGAATATTTCATATGGCCCGATTCAGATGATTTGCTGTACCCTGCATTTATTTCCCGCTGCGTTTGTTATCTGAAAGAGAACCCCGCCTTTGGTCTGGTTTTAACCAAAAGCGATAAACTGGACGAGTCGGACATGGAAACACGGCTGCCCACCGGGATCAACAGGTCAAACGCAGAGCAGCTGTTCCAAAACGTCCTGTATAGAAAGAGCATATTTAATCTTGGGTTCATGATTCGGACAGAGGTGCTGCTGAAAGCGATTCCGCAGAGAACCATTTGCGAAAGCCGCCACGGACAGAACATCCAAATTTTACTGCCGGTATCCTATCAGGCTAAGTGCGGTTTTATAGATGAATCCCTCTGCGCCAGGGTTGTCCGGGCCGACAGCCATTCCCATTCTTATGATATCCGTGACCTGGACGTTCTCTATTGGCGGACGGCAGGCATTATGGATATACTAATACAGACCTTGCGCCAAATGCCTTTTGAGGTTCAGCCATATCGCGTGTACTATGAGGCACAGAGGGATCTTTACAAAATGCGCATGGACATGCTGAAAAACGCTGTGGACAAGCCCTCTGCAAAAAAATATTTGAAAAATACAGGGCGGATCATGGGCCGATGGATCATCGATATTCTAAAAGCGGCTCTGCGATTGTTTAAATCGTAGTTCTTCGCCGGAAAAGAGCTTACATATGAAACAGCAAAGGATTGGCATACTGACTTTTCATCGAAGCTATAATTATGGGGCGTTTTTGCAGTGCTATTCGCTTGTTGAGCGTCTCAAGCAACAGTTTCCCAACGCTGTGGTGGAGGTGGTCGACTATACGTCTCCACGCACTATGGAGGGATATCGGCTAAAGCTTGAGCAAACGCCCCGGCGATACCGGGAAAGCCTGTCTGTTCGAAATCAGAAATTTGAAGAATCAATCCAATACTTGCCGCTGTCGCCATTTCGTATGTGCAGCGACGATTATGAGAAATTGTTCCGCGCCGTCAGCGAACGGTATGACGTGCTGGTGGTTGGCAGCGATGCCGTATTCAATTGGGGCGGCAAGGGCTTGCCTAACGCGTATTTTCCAGATGACCGCGTCTCATCCCACCGGGTTAGCTACGCGGCGTCCTGCTATGGTATGGATTATAGCGATATGTCTGAGCGGGACAGGCAGATCATAAAAAATAGCCTGTCGTCGTTTTCTTATTTGGGAGTGCGGGATAATGCCACGGAAAAACTGGTGAAATCGCTCTGCGGTCAGGTGCCGGTGTTCCACAATGGCGATCCCAGTTGCTTTTTAGATCTGGATAAGCTGCCTGTAGACAGAACCCGCTTAAAGGAAAAGCTGGAAAGGCAGGGCGTGGATTTTAAAAAGCCCGTTATCGGTTTGATGGCCGGCAGCCATATTGGCCATGAAGTGGCAAGACATTTTAAAGGCAGGGCCCAATTAGTCGCCGTGTATGAGCCGAATCCCTATGCGGATGTCTTTTTGTATGATCTGAATCCTTTTGAATGGGCCTGCGTTTTTGGTTTGTTCGATGTCACGCTTACACACTTTTTCCATGGCACCATGTTTTCGCTTAAAAATGAAACGCCGGTCATGGCTGTGGAATTAAACACGCCTTACGCGAAACGCTATAAGACCAAGATACGGGATGTGCTGGAACGACTGCACCTGGAAGACTATCACTATACGTGGAACCGGTTAAATTGGAGCCGTACCAGACGCCTGGCAAATAAATTGGGGGTTTTTACAGACTGGGATTTTTGGACACCGGTCTGTGAAGAAATAGAGCGTACGTTTTCCGGCGGTAAACGAAAAACGCTCAAACATGTGTTTCAGGACGAGGTGCAATCGGCCGCATCCTTTTGGGACGCGCTGAATCAGTTGTTGGAAAAGGGGTATAAACAATGATGATTAATGTAATTGGTATGGGATATATCGGACTACCAACCGCCCTCATGTTTGCTGTTCATGGAGTGGAAGTCGTAGGTACCGATTACAACAAAGAGCTGGTTGAAACGCTGCGTTCGGGAAAGCTCACCTTTGAGGAAAAAGGATTGCAAGACTTATTCGCACAGGCGCAACAGGCCGGCATCCGCTTTACAACCGATTATTTATGTACAGATACGTATATTGTAGCGGTTCCGACACCTTATGATAAGGTTAGCAAAAAAATTGATGCCTGCTATGTCACAGCGGCTGTGAAACAGGTTTTGGCTGTATGCCCCAGGGGGGCGACCATTATTATTGAATCGACGGTGTCACCGGGCACCATTGATAAATTTATCCGGCCGATCATCCGGGAAAGCCAATGGGAAATAGGGACGGATATACATCTGGTCCATGCTCCGGAGCGCATTATCCCGGGAAATATGATCTATGAATTGGAGCATAACTCCAGAACCATTGGAGCCGACAATAACGCGGTTGGTGAACGTGTGAAAAAGCTGTATTCCTCCTTTTGCAAAGGGGACATTGCCGTCACGGATATCCGCACCGCGGAGATGACCAAAGTCGTGGAAAATACCTATCGGGATATCAACATCGCCTATGCCAATGAACTCGCCAAAATTTGCCGAAGCGATGATATGGACGTCTATGAGATTATTCGCATTGCCAACAAACATCCGCGCGTGAATATCCTGAGTCCCGGCCCCGGCGTGGGCGGTCACTGTATTTCTGTTGATCCGTGGTTCCTGGTGGGCGATTATCCGGGATTGGCCAACATCATATTGGCTGCGCGCAAGATCAATGATTCCATGCCGGAATTTGTATTGGAGCGGATTCACAACATTATGACGCACCACGGAATGACGGATACGACCCGTGTGGGCATCTATGGACTGACCTACAAAGAAAATATTGATGATATGCGGGAGAGTCCCACCTTGCAGATGTTGCAGATTATGGACCGGCATCTGGCTGGTGGAATGGTAAAAGTGTATGATCCGTTTATACTAAAAGATGTGGTGCCCAACCAGTATCATAACCTGGATGCCTTTTTGGACAGCGTTGACCTGGTTGTCATCATGGTTGGCCATGATGAGATTAAGAGCCAAATGCATAAGCTGGAAAATAAGATTGTACTGGATACGCGGCATATCTGCTCGTCCGATACCGTATATCGGCTGTAAATAAGGCGGAGGCCAAAAATAAGTGGCATGTGGTTGCGGTTCATGGGGATACTAGTGTTGCCTGAAGTGATTCCGCCTATCTCCATCAGGATGGGATAACGGCGCACGCCACGTCTTTTGCTTTGAATGCGCGGTATCGAAAAAGTGTGATGCATCTCATCCATACGGAGCGGCTGTACAATAGGATTTCTGTTATTTTGGAGGAAATACCATGAATTTTGAACACAAAACCCTTCTCATAACCGGGGGTACCGGTTCGTTCGGCAACGCGGTGCTCAATCGTTTTCTGGAAACCGATATCGGGGAAATCCGCATTTTTTCCCGCGATGAAAAAAAACAGGACGACATGAGGCATGAGTTCCAGGCCAAAATGCCGGAAGTAGCCGATAAAATTAAGTTTTTTATCGGCGACGTCCGGGATCTTGGCAGCGTAAAAAACGCCATGCACGGCGTGGATTATATTTTTCATGCCGCCGCGCTCAAGCAGGTACCATCCTGCGAGTTCTTTCCGGTTGAGGCGGTCAAAACCAACGTGCTGGGTACCGATAACGTGCTGACGGCCGCCATCGGCGCCGGGGTGCGAAAGGTTATCTGCCTGTCTACCGACAAGGCGGCCTATCCGGTCAACGCCATGGGGACCTCCAAGGCAATGATGGAAAAGGTTGTGGTGGCCAAGAGCCGCACGGTATCGCCGGACGATACCATGATCTGCTGTACCCGCTACGGCAACGTGATGTGTTCGCGGGGCTCGGTGATCCCGCTGTTTATCGAGCAGATCAGGGCCGGTAAACCCCTGACGGTGACCGAGCCGTCTATGACGCGGTTTATCATGTCGCTGGAAGAGGCGGTGGAGCTGGTGCTGTTCGCGTTCGACCAGGCGCAGGCCGGCGACATTATGGTTCAGAAAGCGCCGGCCTGCACCATCGGCGTGTTGGCGCAGGCGGTCAAGGAGTTGTTCCATGCCGACAACGAGGTCAAGATTATCGGCATACGTCATGGCGAAAAAATGTACGAAACCCTGCTTACCAACGAAGAATGCGCCCACGCGATCGATATGGGCGATTTTTACCGCGTGCCGGCTGACAAGCGGGATCTTAACTATGATAAGTTTTTTAAACAGGGAGACACACAGCGCAACCCGCTGACCGAGTTTAACTCGAACAACACGGAGCTGTTATCAGTGGAGCAGGTCAAGGAAAAGCTGCTGTCACTCACCTATATCCGGGAGGAAATCGCCGCGTGGGAGGCCCGCTGATATGAATATACTTGTTACCGGCGCCCGCGGGTTTATCGGCAAAAACCTGTGCGCTTCACTAGAAAATATACGCGATGGAAAAGATTCGGCCAGCGGTATCGATCCCGCGCTCACGATTTGGGAATACGATATCGACACGGACCCGGCGCTGCTGGACGGGTATTGCCGCGGCGCCGATATCGTGTTTCATCTGGCAGGGATCAACCGTCCCCCCCATACGGAGGATTTCATGCAGGGGAATTTCGGGTTCACCTCGCTGCTGCTGGATACGCTGAAGCGGCAGGGCAATACCTGTCCGGTGATGCTGGCGTCGTCCATCCAGGCGGAGCGGGACAATCCCTATGGTCAGAGTAAAAAGGCGGGGGAGGACCTGCTGTTTGCCTATGCGGAGGAAACGGGTGCGCCGGTGTACGTGTACCGGTTTCCCAATGTGTTCGGCAAGTGGTGCCGGCCGAATTACAACAGCGTTATCGCGACGTTCTGTTATAATGTGGCACGGGATTTGCCCATTACAGTCAACGATCCCGCGCATGAGATGACGCTGATTTACATTGATGATATTGTGCGTGAACTTTTGAACGCCCTGAAGGGCTGCCCGACGCGGGATGGTGTGTTTTGCCGGGTGCCGGTCGAGCATATGGCGGCACTGGGAGACCTGGCCAACTGGATCCGGTCATTCCGCGATACGCGGAAAACGCTTCAGGTGCCGAATATGACCGAGGGCGGGCTGGTCAAAAAGCTGTACGCGACGTATTTATCCTATTTGCCGGAGGAGGCCTTTTCTTATCCGCTGAAAATGAACGTGGACGAGCGGGGCAGCTTTACGGAAATCCTGCGCACGGCGGATCGCGGCCAGTTCTCAGTAAACATATCTAAGCCCGGGATTACCAAGGGTAATCACTGGCACCACACCAAAAACGAAAAATTTCTCGTGGTCAGCGGGCGGGGCGTGATCCGGTTCCGCCGGCCGGGGGAGGACAACATCATCGAATACCCGGTTTCCGGGGACAAGCTCGAGGTGGTGGATATCCCGGTGGGTTACACCCACAATATTCAAAACCTTGGCGACACGGATATGGTGACCTTTATGTGGTGCAGCGAGTGTTTTGATCCGGACCATCCGGATACGTTTTTTTTGGAGGTTTAAGCATGGGAAAGCTGAAGCTCATGACGATCATCGGCACCCGCCCGGAAATCATCCGGCTGTCGGAGGTCATCAAGAAGTGCGATGCCTATTTTGATCAGAACCTTGTCCACACGGGACAGAATTACGATTATACGCTGAACCAAATATTTTTCGAAGACTTGGGCCTGAGGCAGCCGGACCATTATCTCGACGCGGTGGGAAGCGACCTGGGAGAGACGATTGGACAGATCATAGCCAAAAGCTATGCGCTAATGGCGAAGGAGCGGCCGGACGCCCTGTTGATTCTGGGCGACACCAATTCCTGCCTGTCCGCCATCAGCGCCAAACGGCTGAAAATCCCGATTTTTCACATGGAGGCCGGTAACCGCTGCTTTGATGAAAACCTGCCGGAAGAGACCAATCGCCGCATCGTCGACCACATTGCCGATGTCAATATGTGTTACAGCGAACATGCCCGCCGATATCTGAATGCGGAGGGAACGGCGAAGGAGCGCACCTATGTGACCGGTTCTCCCATGGCGGAAGTGCTGACCGCCAACTGGGAGAAAATTGGTGCGAGCCGGGTGTTGGATACGCTGCGGCTGGAAAAGGGACGCTATATCCTGTTGTCCGCCCACCGGGAAGAAAATATGGATACCGACAAGAGTTTTATGGCGCTGATGAACGCGGTCAACGCCATGGCGGAAACCTACCAGATGCCCATTATTTATTCCACCCATCCCCGCAGCCGCAAGCGGATTGAAGCAAACGGCTTTGTGTTCCATCCGCTGGTACGTAGCCTGCAGCCCTTCGGATTCAGCGATTACAATCATTTGCAGATGAACGCCTTCTGTGTGGTTTCAGACAGCGGCACCCTGCCGGAGGAAAGCGCCTACTTTAACGCTAAAGGCCATCCTTTCCCGGCGGTTTGTATCCGGACCTCGACCGAACGGCCGGAGGCAATCGATAAGGGCAACTTTATTTTGGGCGGCATCACCACCGAACAGGTGCTGCAAGCTGTGGATATGGCGGTCGCTATGCAGGAAAGCGGGGATTTTGGGTGTCCCGTACCCAATTATACGGACGAAAACGTCAGCACAAAAGTGGTCAAAATTATTCAATCCTACACCGGCATCGTCAATAAAATGGTTTGGCGAAAAGAATAATTTACAATTTAGCAGGATAGCCTTCTTCATAGGAGGCTATCCTTTTTTTATCTGTATGTTGGTCACTGGCATCACGCCTTTAAAGACAAATAAGGCTGGAACAAATACGAAGACGTCATGGTTTTAAAAATCACAATCTATTAAAAGGACTTTTCAAAGCTTTCCGAATATTTTCCCTTATCGCGCAAACACTACCAGTACACCAATAATTTCACAGATAAAAAGGGAGATATAGTCGTATGAAAGCCACGGGGATTGTTCGAAGAATTGATGACCTGGGACGGGTGGTCATTCCCAAGGAGATCCGCCGCACAATGCGGATTCGGGAAGGCGACCCGCTCGAAATTTTTACCGACAGCGACGGCGAAGTTGTCTTTAAAAAATATTCGCCGGTGGGGGAGCTTACCCCTTTTGCCACCCAATACGCGGACGTGATGTCCCGCGCCTGCAGCCTGCCGGTATTGATTTGTGACCGCGACCATGTGGTGGCCGCGGCCGGCGTATCCAAGCGGGACTATCAGGACCGGCGCATTTCCGGCCAAATGGAAGAAATGATGGAAGCCCGGCAGACGCATACTGCCAAGGCGGGAGACCGCAGCCGGCTGCAGCCTGTCGAAGGTTTGGAGCGTTATGCCGGCGTGATGGTGCCGATTCTGGCATCGGGAGATGTCACCGGAGCGGTTTGCCTGATGTTGCCCGAATCCGGAGCCGTACCCAATGAAGGGGAAATCAAGCTGACACAGATCGCCGCCGCGTTTTTAGGCAAGCAGATGGAAGAATAAACACAAACAGCCTGCCGGTCTCCGGCAGGCTGTTTTAGCAGTTCTCCAAGAAGTCGAGGAAGGCTTTTTGTTGTCCCTCGTTCAAACGGTTCCATTTCTCCAGCAATTCTTTTTGCGCCGGGGTCAGGTCAACGCTGTCTGCCTCCTCCTGAAAAAGCTGCGCCATGGTAATGCCGAAGGCGCTGCAAATTTTTTCAAGTGAATGGAGCGAGGGCGTCATGTTTTTACTGTACCAGGAAGATATGGTGGACTGGGGCAGACCGGATTCTTCCGCCAAACGATATTCCGTCCACCGGCGGCTGTCTCTTAACGCTGAAATTTTCTTTAAAATGTCCATAAGCCGCTCCACTTTTGATGTCATTATATTTAACGTTATTATATTACGAATAATCGTTGTAATATAATTACTAATATCGTATAATATTTACGATAATAGTGATTATTATATACTCGATCGCAAGCAGAAGCATAGATTCGCCGGTGAAAGCGGCAAAAGATGGGTTGGCATTGCCCGCCGTTTTATGATGGCCGCACCCGCCGTGTACGCCGTTTGAATAACAAAATGCCGACAAGCAGAATACAGCCAAACACGCCCAATGCCACATACGCATAGGTATCCAGATAACAGACAACGACTTCCCAGGCGTCGCCAAACCAGGCGCCCAGCAAGATCAGGACCACATTCCATATGGCCGATCCAATGGTCGTCAGGGCGATAAAGCCGGGCAGATTCATCCGCGCGATACCGGCGGGCAGGGATATCAGGCTGCGAATCAGGGGGACGAACCGGCAAAAAAACACGGTGGCCTTACCATGGCGGTCGAACCAGCCCTGTGCTTTATCCACATCCTCCGGATGCAGGTGCAAAATGCGGCCGGTCCTGCCTTCCAGCCAGTGCATGACGCGTTCCCGTCCCAGCTTGTAGCCGGCGGCATACAACACTAGGGCGCCGGATACCGAACCGATGGTAGCGGCCACCGCCGCCTCGGGTACGGTGAGACGGGACTGAACCGTCAGGAATCCGCTGAAGGTCAAAATGACTTCCGAAGGGATCGGCGGAAACACATTTTCCAAAAAAATAAGCCACCAGATGGCTAAAACGCCGAATGAACCAATCCAGTCTATGATCCACTGTTGCAAAAAATCACTTCCTTTGATAAAGTATATGCAGGATATGGAACAGGTTATGAAAAATCACATAGGAAACACAAATATAGGTTATACTGCTGATAACAGCGGAAAGAAGGGAACCACTATGGAGGCCAGCCGGCAGAAAACGGTGCTGATTGCGGATGATGAGGAACGTATGCGCCGAGTCATTGCGGATTATCTCAGCATCAAAGGATACAAAACGTTAGAGGCGGCCGATGGCGCACAGACATTGTCTGTGTTTTATGAGTTTGCCCCGGATTTGGTGCTGCTCGATGTTATGATGCCGGAGATGGATGGTTTTACCGTGTGCCGCCGTATCCGCGAAACCTCAAAGGTTCCTATTATTATGCTGACGGCCCGCGGGCAAGAGGAAGACGAACTGCAGGGATTCTCGCTGGGCGTCGATGAATATATTACCAAGCCGTTCAGCCTGAAGGTTCTGCTTGCCCGTATCGAAGCCGTTTTCCGCCGGGGCGCGGCCGACGAGGAGCCGACGCCGTACCGGCACGACGGCTTGGAAGTGGATAAGGCGGGGCGTGAGGTGCGTGTCGGAGGCCAGCTGGTCGAGCTCACATATACCGAATTTGAGTTGTTGGTATATTTGATGGATAATGCGGGCATCGCGTTGTCCCGCGACCGTATTCTCGATAAAGTATGGCGGTATGATTATTACGGGGATTCCCGCACTGTGGATACGCATATTAAAAAGCTGCGGAGCAAGCTGGGGGCGGTTGGAGATTGTATCAGGACCATCCGCGGTATCGGCTATAAATTTGAAGAATAAGAAAGGATGGGCTTATGGCCGGAAACGCGAGGTTACGCGGCCGGAAAGGATCGATTGCCGTCCGGCTGACGGCCAGTATACTCATATGTATACTCTGCCTGCTCATATTTAACTGGCTGTTTAACAATTTTGCACTGGTTACCTATTATCAGAG
The DNA here is from genome assembly GCA_900552115.1 of uncultured Oscillospiraceae bacterium. GTDB lineage: Bacteria > Bacillota > Clostridia > Oscillospirales > Acutalibacteraceae > UMGS1474. Next base: position 27,416 of record URYP01000002.1, read on the forward strand.
CGAAAAAAAGCAAACGCTGGAAGAGGAATTCAAGGCCCTGAATGTCTCTTCACAGGGAGACGACTGGGAAGAACGGCTGGACAATATCGGTCTTTCCCAAAACATATCCGCACTGATCTGGAACAGCGACGGAATCGTGTACGACTACCGGCCGCATAACGAGTGGATCCCCATGCGGGAAATCTATCCCACGGTGAATCTGGAGCCGGGCGAGTACCGGATCGAGGTGGGGACCGGCCCCCAAGTCAATGATTTGTGGCTGAAAAAACCGGACGCCTTTGGCTGGGACGGTGGCGAGCCCCGCGACGACAGTACGTCCACCGCCCGTTTTATCACGCTGGTGGGCCGCTTGGCTAACGGCAATTCGCTGTATCTGCGCACGCCGGTCGCCGCTATCGAGGACAGTGTGGATGTAACCAACCAGTTTTTACTGCTCTCCGGCGGCGTGACGCTGGCACTGGGCATATTGGTGGCGATTTTATTGTCCCGCAGTTTTACTCGTCCCATACGGGAGCTTTCCCATATTGCGGATAATGTCGCGCGGCTGGATTTTTCCGAACGCTACATGGGGAAAGGGACCGACGAATTGTCCAATTTAGGACAGAATATCAATACCATGTCGGCGGAGCTACAGGGGACGATTTCCAATTTAAAAACAGCCAATGCGCATTTGATGTCGGATGTGGAACAGAAGACTCGGCAAAATCAGGCGCACCAGGCCTTTATATCCAATGTCTCCCACGAACTAAAAACACCGATAGCGCTTATCCAGACCTATGCCGAAGGCCTGCGGGAAAACATTGCCGCCGATGCGGACAACCGGGAGTATTATTGCAGCGTGATCGAGGACGAAGCTCAGAAAATGTCCAAGCTGATTAAGCGGATGATGATGCTGATGCAGCTCGAAGCGGGCGGGGAACAGCTGGAAATAGAACGCTTTGACATTTGTGAGCTGCTCCGCAACCTGATGATGAAAAATCAGGTGAGGGCGGAGGGCGCGCCTATCCAGATGGTACTGCCGTCTTCCGAGCCGATCTATGTGTGGGCGGACGCCTACTTGATCGAGCATGTTTTGAGCAATTATATATCCAATGCGCTGCATCATGTGTCGGAGAAAGGCGTCATCACTGGAACGGTTGATTCGCTGGAAGGGGGCCGGGTGCGGGTTGCGGTTTTTAATACCGGCGCCTATATCCCGGAGGATGAGCTGCCAAAAATTTGGGACAGCTTTTATAAGGTGGATAAAGCCCGCACGCGGGAATACGGCGGCTCGGGTATCGGGCTGTCCGTGGTTACCGCGATTATGAAAGCCCATCGGATGCCTTATGGCGTCGTGAACCGCGAAAGCCCGTATGGGGCCGGCGTGGAATTCTACATTGAATTGCAGACCCAATAAAAAAGCCGCCAACTGCTTTTAAAGCGGCCGGGGCATCTATCAAAAGTGGGGCCGGAGCGCGTGCGTTCCGGCCCTTGCGGTTGTACAGGGGCACACAAACAGGTTGGTCTGGCTGTGCCATCGAGGCAGATTTTGTTTGTTTCAGGTTTTGACGGGACACTGCGAGATGAGGTCAAGTCGCTCTGGCGAGGAGGTTATAAAGAACCGGTGCGGGTGCCGGGCGCGATCGCAGCATCCGACTCTCGGACAGGCTGAACGATCCGAAGCACATTGCGCTCCACCGAAATGTCCGCCCCCATGTACTGATGGATGATCCCGAACACCCTTAAAGGCTCCGACGGGACGAGTTGCCGGTGCTGAAGAGCCTGCCCCAGTGCCAGATACGCCTGGATGCGGGATTCCTTTTGCCCATGGAACCAGGTAATCGCCAGCGCGTTGCAGGGAGGAACGGCGACCGTATGGGGAGCCCCTTTTTTGGCCAGCAGGGGGATGCAGATGCTATAGCCGTGGGGGCGATCCGGTCGGTTCCCTTGTAGCAGGCAGGGACAGTCCACTATTGAAAAGTAGTCTTTGGTACAATCAATGGATAGCCCGGCGGTGACCGCCTCTTTGAGCGCGGCTTGCGTCAAATCGTTGACGACAAAATAGTCCCCGTAGGTTTGTATGGACTTTACATAGCATACGGTTTCGGGGATGTGAATGTCTTCGATCTTCATGTGGTGCGTCAGGTCAACCCGCAGCCGCATCCTACTTACCGCTGTCTCCAACTGCTCAAGCCGCGCTTTTAAAACGGATAAGCAGTGGCTGAAATCTCCCGGGATGCGGAAATACTCGTGAATTTCGTCGCGGGTAAAACCCAGCTTTTGAAGGGACAGGATTTGTAGTACATGCATAATGCTGGTACAGTCGAAATACCGGTATCCTCCATCCCCTTCCCGTGTTACCGGTGTCAGCAGGCCGTCGGCTTCCAGCCGCAGTACGGTGGCCCGGCTGATGGAACAAGCCTGAGCCAGTTGTGTAATGGTGTATAAATTGTGCTTATCCACAAAAATCAGGCTCCTTTTTGTACACAAAATTTTATAAAATGCCTTGACTCGTCCACCGGTGGACAGGTTATAATCAAAGTATAAAGTAGGTGGACTATTGTGTCAAGCAGCCAAATAAACGCTTTAAAACTTGCTAGGGGGTAGTTTTATGTGGAAGAAGTTGCTTTCTGTCGTACTGGTTGTCACATGGCTGATGGTTAGTACGAGCCTGCCGGCCTTTGCGGACAGTGAGCAGACAGCGGAGGAGAACATGTATACCTATGACATTGTGATATACGGCGGTAACGCCTCCGGCGTGATCGCCGCCATCAAGGCCGCCCAGCTGGGTAAGACGGTGGCGGTGGTAGAACCCAATCCCTATCGCATCGGCGGTCTTACCACCGGCGGGCTGGGCGATACCGATGTAGGATCCAGCGGGGCCATTGGCGGTATGGCGCAGGAGTTTTATAAACGTGTGGGGGCGGCTTACGGTAAAACCGGTGCGCAGTACAAATTTGAAGCCAAAGTAGCCTTGAAAGTGTTGCAAGACTGGGCCGCGGAATATGATATTCCCATCTTCTTGAATGAACGGCTGGATCTGGCCGACGGTGTGGTAAAAGAGGACAAAGCCATTACCTCTTTCCGTACCGAATCCGGCAAAGTGTTTCAGGGCAAGGTGTTCTTGGACTGCACCTACGAAGGCGATCTCATGGCTAAGGCGGACGTTACCTACGTGACAGGCCGCGAAAGCAATGAGGTCTACGGGGAAACACTGAATGGCATTACCGGTGCATCGGATATGGATGGCCTGCCTGCCGGCATCGACCCGTATGTTGTCCCCGGCGATCCTTCCAGCGGCCTGCTGCCGCGGGTCAATGCGGACGCCGGAGGAAACAAAGGGGACCGCGACACGCGTATTCAATCCTATAATTTCCGCTGGACATTGACCAACAATGCCGCCAATCGGCTGGAAACCGTAAAGCCGGATGGATACAACGAGGCCGATTATGAGTTGTTGCTGCGGGCGATCGAGAAAGGGCTGCCCGCCAGTAAAATTTTTAAGACTGCCGCCGCCAACGCGCTGCCCGGCAGCAAGATGGACGCCAACAACAACTGCGGTATTTCCACCGACTATGTCGGAATGAATTACGATTATCCGGAGGCGGATCATGCAACCCGTGAAAAAATAATAGAGGCGCACGAAACCTATCAGCGCGGGTTGCTGTGGACGGTGCAAAACCATCCGCGTGTGCCGGAAGAGATGCGAAACTATTTTAAAGAATGGGGCCTGTGCGCCGACGAGTTTACAGAGAATAACAACTGGTCTACTCAACTGTATGTGCGGGAAGCCCGCCGCATGGTGAGCGATTTTGTCATGACCCAGCGGGTCTGTGAAAGAGGTTCCGCCGTCTATGTAGGGGATTCCATCGGTATGGGCAGTTACAATATGGATTCCCACCATATTCAGTATATTGTAAAAAACGGGCAGGTCACTCCGGAAGGCGGTTTTTACAGCCCAACCTCTCCCTACTCCATCAGTTACCGTTCGATTGTGCCAAAGGCCAACGAATGCTCCAACCTATTGGTGCCGGTATGTATGTCGGCGTCCCATGCGGCCTACGGTTCCATCCGCATGGAACCGGTCTTTATGGTGCTGGGACAGTCCGCTGCCACAGCGGCTTGCATAGCCATTGATAGCGGCGTGAGCGTGCAGGAGGTCAACTATACCCTGCTGGCCGACCAGCTCACACAGGACGGTCAGGTGTTGTACACCGGCAGCACCGGCAGCGAAGAGCCGCCCCCCGTGATCGATGAGGATGCCATTGTATACCCAATGGAAAAAAACGAAGAATATGTTACTGTGAGTGCTACCGGACCGGCCGGGTTGGAATATGGTTACTATGATACCGCATACGCCCTATCTCCCAGTACCAAGTACAATCGGGTGTTTACCGCCAAAGTCGGTGACTATATTGAATTTGAAATCGACGTGGCCAAGGCCGGCACCTACAGTGTCAGCGCCCAGAGCAATCTGCAGGACGGCCGTGCTACTTACCGGCTGTATCTGCCGGATGAGGAGCGCTACTTGGGTGGAGAATTCGACCAGTACGGTTACTTTGTCAACGATGATCCCGGCCGGATCAAAATCAATACATTTGGGAATGTCACCATTTCCGAGCCCGGCAAATTGAAGCTGCGATTTGAGGTGACCGGCAAAAATCCCCAAAGCAAGGGGTATACCCTTGCTTTCTGCAACATCATTTTGGCCAAACCGATCACCGGTGCTGTAACCTTTAACAGTAACGGGGGCAGCAAGGTAGCCAGCCAGGCTATTGAAACCGGAACCGCGCAGCTCATTCAGGCGCCACAGGCCCCCACCCGTGCCGGATATACCCTGGAAGCCTGGTACGCCGATAAAGAACTGACCCAAAAGTGGGATTTTGCGGCCGATATGGTCAGCAAAAGCATCACCCTGTATGCTAAATGGATACCGGACGCTCCCGCCGCCTACACGGTTTCCTTTTGCAGTAATTATGGAGACGGCGGCAGTTCGGTGGGAAGCCAGCACATTCTCAAGGAAGGGGACGGCTTGGTTGTGAAGCCGTCCGACCCTAAGAGGGAGGGGTATCTGTTTAAAGGCTGGTATGCGGACGAACAATGTGAACACGCATGGAACTTTGCGACGGATACGGTAACAGCTGATATCATCTTGTACGCCAAATGGGAAGAGCAAAACCCGGCCCCGAAGCCTGTGGACAAAAAAGAACTGACCGCTCTGATCGGAACGGCAAAAGCTGAGGCGGCCAAAGAGGATGTCTACACCGCCCAGAGTCTGGAAACGCTTGCGGCGGCTATCGTAGCGGCCGAGCGTGTGGCGTTGGATGACGCCGCTGTTCAGGATGATGTGGACGCACAGGTAACAGCGTTGCAGGCGGCCTTGAACGGACTGCAGAAGATCCCGGACATTGTCTGGGGAGATTTGGATGGCAAGGCGGGCGTCACCGCATCGGATGCACTGCTTGCCCTGCAGGCAGCTACCGGTAAGGTTACGCTCAACGACCGGCAGAAAGCCGCCGCCGATGTAGACGGCCAGGATGGCGTTACCGCAGCGGATGCGTTGCTCATCCTTCAACATGCGACCGGCAAGATCACCACTTTCCCGGTCGAATCGCAACCATGATTTCATCGTTCTCTTTTTAAAGCCCGCGTGGGACATGGCCGACATGGTGGTTCCACGCAATCTTGTCCTTTATAGAACCCCGGCCCCGTAATCAACCGATTGCGGGGCCGGGGTTCATTTATCCTGTCCTTTTATCCGTGCCGGCGGGGTTTCTTCCTCACAAAGAAACAACTAACCCGTCAGAGTGGTATTACCCGGATCGGCTTGCCGGCCTTAACACAAGCGGCGATCACATGCCGGGTCCCCGCCGATTCCTTATCCCAAAAGGCGAGGACCTCATCCGCATAGGCCACAATCTGTTCATTGCGTTTGAGCGGGGCTGCTTTGCCGTAGGCTTTGTAATCCGGAGCAAATATCCGCAGCGGGTTAGACAGGCGATGAGCAACCTCGGCGGCGGCTGTATCCACCCCAGAGGCGCCGCCGCTGACAATTTCCGAAGCGTGCCGCGGCAGATGCGCCATAATCAGGGAAACGATATGCGCGGGAGCCTTGCGGCTGCCTATTATTGCAATACGCATGGGAATAACCTCCTGTCCGCGTTACACCGTTTTCGTTAAAAAGACAACCTGGTCGAGACAACCGCTCCTTTTTATAATTTAAAAAAGTGGTTGATTGGCTGTCCCAATGCGTTCAGAAACGTCTTTTAATGACCTAAAGACTGTCCCGCTGCTTAGCTTCACATACTTTCCTATTTACCAGTCAGGTCGTCCATCTTCTTTAATTATTTATCCTTATAATAAACGATATTTTAAAAAAATTCAAATACCGTCCATGAAAATCTGCTGGTAAAACCGGCAAAAGCTGAAATTAAATACTGGATAAATAAGATTCCGTGGTCGGTGGAACAGTATTAAGGCAAACAGATTGCATGTAATTTCAAATTTTAAAGGAAAAGGGGCGATTCCTTTGCGAAAGGTTATACACAGGACCTGCGCGGGCCTGTCCATCGTGTGCACCCTGGTTTGGAGCATGATGATTGGTATGGCGGCACAGATCCCAGATCAGTTTTCCGTCGTGGGCGATGGAGCGGTTACTCTGAACGGCGGGCTGGCGGCGGTGGATATTCAGCCGGAAGGCAGCGGCAAAGATTCAATGGTGCGTGCGGCGTCAATGACAACAGGCAGCCGTTACGAGGCTTCGGCACGGTTATTCGGTATATTTCCTTTAAAAGAGGTGAATGTCCAGGTAACCGAGCCGACTAATGTTGTTATCGGCGGGATACCGTTTGGTATCAAAATCTACACGGACGGCGTGCTGGTGGTGGGAATGTCCGATGTGGAAACATCGACCGGGCCATACAATCCCGCCAAATCGGCCGGCATTAAAATCGGCGATGTGATCGTCAGCATCGATGGGATGCTGGTTACCACCAACGAACAGGTCGCGGAGCTGGTGGAACAATCCGGCGGTAAAACCATGAGCTTTTGCATTCGTCGGGACAATATTGAATTTGATGTAAAATTTTATCCGGCGAAACAACAAATGGAAAATTGCTGGAAAGCCGGTTTGTGGGTGCGGGACAGTTCCGCCGGCATTGGTATGCTGACGTTTTATGATTCCGAAAAGAAGATGTTCGCCGGACTGGGCCATGCGGTTTGCGATGTGGATACCGGGGATATCCTGCCGTTGTCGGGCGGTGAAATTGTCCCGGTGGATATTTACAGCGTTGTTAAAGGACAAAGTGGAGAGCCGGGAGAATTGCGGGGCGGCTTTGACGAAGGGTCTCTGGGAACCCTGTTATCCAATGGTGAAACCGGGGTGTATGGAACCATGACGGCGGAGGGTATCACCGGCCAGTCCTATCCGGTCGCTCTCAAACAGCAGGTTAAAACCGGATCCGCCAAGGTGTACACGACTATCGACGGCGGGGAACCCGCCTGGTACGATATCCGCATCGACCAGGTCCGTTATACCGATGCGTCTCCCAGCCGCAACATGGTCATTGAAATCACGGATAAGCGGCTGCTCGATAAAACCGGCGGTATCGTGCAGGGAATGAGCGGGTCGCCCATCGTCCAGGATGGGAAACTGATTGGGGCCGTGACCCATGTTTACGTGAACGACCCACAAAAAGGATTTGCTATTTTTGCGGAGAATATGCTGAAGACTGCCGAAAATGTGGCGGCTTCCAAAAATTAACCGGAATCCTGACGAAAAAACACTCGCTATTTTTCTCCAAAACCCAAAAAAATATTTCCCAAGCTATTGCATTATTTTCCAGAATATGGTAATATTACCAAGCCGGCAAATACTAAATATGGGGGATCAATGATGGATCAGAAAGTAAAAGTCTTATTGGCGGATAATAGTGAACATTTTGGAAAACCTTGTGCGGAGACGATGCGGTCTCATGACCTGGAAGTGTATACGGTTGAAAAAGATGGCAAGCAGGTGCTGGAAAGCATTGCGAAACTGCATCCCCATGTGGTACTGATGGATTTCTTTCTCCCGCGACTGGATGCTATCGGCGTGATTAAAGGCATGGACAATCTGCACCTGTCTCATAATCCGCAGATTATGATCATGTCCAGCTTTGATAATCCCCATTTGGAACGCGAAGCCATGCTGGCGGGGGCGGATTACTTTTTCCTTAAACCATTCGATACGGACGATATGGCGGAACGCATCCAATCCTTCTGCAAGGTTCCGGCTCGAACGGTGCATTCCGCTGACCCGGCTGTTACTATGATGGCGCAGCAGCCTGTAAGCAGCCTTGAAATGCAGGTAACCGCGATTATCCATCAGATCGGCGTGCCGGCGCATATTAAGGGCTACCAGTATCTGCGGGACGCTATCCTCATGGCGATTGATGACGATGATATTATCAACGCTGTGACCAAACGGCTCTATCCTGCTGTAGCGAAAAAGCACAATACCACGTCCTCTCGTGTGGAACGGGCCATCCGCCACGCCATTGAAGTGGCTTGGGATCGCGGCGACGTGGATGTTCTCAACTCCTATTTCGGATATACCATCCACAATGGCCGGGGCAAGCCGACCAACAGCGAATTTATTGCCATGATCTCCGATAAATTCCGCCTCCAGCTTAAAATCGGTTAATTGCATTTGACGAAGAATTATGATATAGTCCCCCTGTAAGGGGGGCCGCTTATGTTGACTGAAAAACCGCCGCTTCTGAATGCGGCGGTATGCGCCTTGAACTCGCAATACATCCATTCCTCGCTGGCGCCATGGTATCTGGCGGCGGCCGCCAAAGCCTATTGCCAGTATCCCGTTCATGTCGATGTGTTGGAATACACGGTCAACCAGCCGGACGACGTCATATGCGATGGCGTGGCGGCAAGCCCGGCAACGGTCATCGGTTTCAGCTGTTACATCTGGAATGTGGCTGTCATCCGCCGACTGCTGCCCCTGCTGGCTGCACGCCGGCCGGATGTCACGTGGATTCTGGGCGGGCCGGAGGCTTCTTTCCATGCGGATGAACTCCTGCATGACTTGCCTATGGTGTCCTTTATCCTGGCTGGAGAAGGGGAGCGGCCGTTTTCTCTTCTTTTAGACACTCTTTCCATTGGGGTTCCCGATCAGGCACTGGCGGATATACCCGGTTTGTGTTATCGAATCGACGGCGAGGTTATTGAAAAACCACCCTTTTATACGGACGAAGAACCACCGTCCCCCTATATCGACGCTTATTTCGATTCGCTGAAAGGGCGGATCGCTTATTTGGAGACCTCCCGCGGCTGCCCGTTCAGCTGTGCGTTTTGCCTGTCCGGGCGGGAGAATCAGGTGCGTTTTTTTTCTCTGGAACGCGCCAAGGCGGATGTTTTGCGTCTGGCCAATGCCGGATGTCAAACGGTCAAACTGGTGGACCGTACCTTCAACTGTCATAAACAGCGCTGCTATGAATTGCTGTCTTTTATTGTGGAGCAGGCCGGGACGGGCATTCCTCCCGGCGTCTGTTTTCATGTTGAAGTTGCGGCCGACCTGTTTGACGAACGCACCCTACGCCTGCTGGGCCGCGCGCCGGCGGGTCTGATTCAGATGGAGGTAGGCCTTCAGAGCTTTCTGCCCGAAACGCTGCAGGCTGTTTCCCGCCGTACCAATCTCGACAGGATCTGCGAGGTGGTGAGGCGGCTTCTGGAGCCTCAAAATATCCATGTACATATCGACTTGATCGCCGGCCTGCCTTATGAGGGCTGGGAGGAATTTGCCGATTCATTTGACCGGGCTTTTGCGCTGCGTCCGCATATGCTGCAGCTGGGATTTTTAAAGCTGCTCTATGGTTCGCGCCTGCGGCGGGATGCGGAGGAGTACGGCTATGTATACAGTGCGGACCCTCCCTATGAGTTGGCCAGCAGCCGCTGGATGCCGGCGGAGGCGATGGCTCGCCTGCACGATACGGAGGACGCATTGGAACGGCTTTACAACAGCGGTCGTTTCCGCGGGACGATAGATTATTTACTGGGAGCTACCGGACAGCGGCCATTTAATCTGTTTACACAGTTTGGCGGATATGCAGCGGCGGCAGGCGAAACGCAGGGCTTGCCGCTCGACACCTATACGCAGCGGGTCTGGGACTACTTTTCCATCCAGCCGGGCGTGGACGCCCGCCGTCTGCGGGACGTGATGGCCTGTGACTGCCTGGGAAGCCAACGGGGCGGCCTGCTGCCGCCCTGCTTGCGGCGGCCCGATCCGCGCATCAGCCGTATTAAACGAACGCTGGCAGCCGCTTCCGGCCGTGCAGATGGTGTCAAGCGGGGCGTTGCCATCCTGTATTCCGCTGGCGAGCGGGTAGCGGTGGCGGAATATCGGGAGGGTGCTCGTCATCCTGTCACCGGCCTTTATCCGCTAACTTATTATGACAACATACGCGAGTTAATCCAATAAAAAGAGTCCGGAATATCCGGACTCTTTTTTATGTTCGGTTTAACCACAAGGCTTAATCCATAAAAGTCCCCCGGCTCCCGTAAACGGAGCCGGGGGACCAGGTATATGTGCGTTCAGGTGCGCAGCCGCAGGTCGTCCCGGCGGATACATCCCAGCATGGGCAGCAAAGCGCCGTATACCACGATGGCCACGACTCCGCCGACCAGAACCGACACCAGGGTGGATAACCCGCTGATTGCCGGGAGGTGGCAGACCATCAGCGACAGCCCGCCCGCCACCGACACGGCTAACAACGGCTTGAGAATCCACTGTCCCCACCGCAGCTTGAGTCCGGTCACGGTGAGCAGGCGATGGATATTCAGTCCCGACGTAAACAGATTGCTCAGCACCATAATGAACAGGAAACCCTCCATGCCGTAACGCGGCACGATAAAAAAGATCAGCAGGATACGCAGGCCCGAATCGGCCACGCTGTATTTTAAGGAGCTAACCTGCTGGTTTAGCCCTTTCAGAATACCGTCGACCACGCTTTCCACATACATGACCGGCATAAGCGGCGCCAGTACTTTGAGTAGGAATCCCACTTCATCGCTCTGGTAAAACAGCTGTCCCAATTCTTCGGCGAAGATGGTGAACAGCCCGCTAAGCAGGATGGCAGCGGTCAGCGTCAAATGCAGGGTATGGTTGACCGCCCGCTCCACCCGGCGTTTCTGGTTGAGGGCGCTGGCCTCGGATATTTCCGGGATCAGCAGGGTGGACAGCGCGTTCAGAAACGAAGCCGGGAAGAAAATAAGCGGCATCGCCATGCCCTTTAGGGCGCCGAACGAGGCCAGCGCCTTTTCCTGTGAAAAGCAAAACTGGGCCAGTTTGGCGGGTACCAGCACGTTTTCAATGGTGCGCAGGGCGGTGTTGAGATATCGTCCTGCCGTAATTGGCAGCGCGATATTCATGAGGCGTTTGACGATGTGATCGGAGGGAGGTGCCGCCGATGGGCTTTTCATCAGCTTGCGCCGGTCCAGGAAGTAGCCTACCGTCGAATACAGGCAGGAGGCGATCTCCGCCAGCGCGTCGCCCAGCAGGATGGCCATGCAGCCGTAGGCCATGCCCAGCGGCAGCAGCCGGTCCATCAGCAGTACAATTACTCCGATGCGCACCGCCTGCTCCAGCAGCTGCGCCTGGGAGGGGATGCTGACTTTACGGCGGGCAATAAAATAGCCCCGCAGGCAGGAAGAAGCGCCCATAAACGGCAGGCTGACGCACAGCACCTTGAGGGAAGGAATAGCGCGGGTGTCCTGCAGCCACATACCCGCGATCAGCTCGGCGCCCAGATAGATGGCGACGGCGGATATTAGACCGATCACCACGCTAAGGCCGATGGAGCGGCGCAGAATGTGCCGTACCGACACATTTGACCCATACGCCAGTTCATCGGCCACCAGCCGGGTAACGGCGGTGCATATCCCTGCCGAGGCAAACGTGGCGGCCAGCACATAGATGGAGTAGATGAGCTGGTAAAGTCCCATTCCCTCCGCTCCGATTTTTCCCGCCATGTATATGCGGAAAAAGATGCCGATGGTGCGCAGGATCAGGGAAGTTACGGTTAGTATAAATGCGTTTTTTATAAACGAAGTTTTTTTCACCTTATCCCACCCGGTTCAATTCAGTCTCCGTTTCCATACGGTCTATGGGGGCCGGCTCCTCCTCCTCTGGCGGAAGGGGAGGAGGAGGGAACGACGGGTCGAGCACCGCCCGGTAAGCATGGAACAGCAGGTCCCAGGTTACACGGGTCATGACGCCGGACTCATCCATGCGGAACTGACGCTGGAACTGCCTGACCGCCTGGCGTGTCGTGGGGCCGTAAATGCCGTCGACGTTGATCTCCAGCAGCTCCCGGTCATGAAAGGACAGCAGCCGCAGGTACTCCTGTATTTCTCGGATATAGAGACGTTCATCCCGTGTGATATCATTCGGTGGCAGTTTGATCGGATGTCTCATCGGCTTCCCCTCCTATATCGTAACCGGGATACTGGCCTTCTTGCTTGTTATAGCCAACGGTCAGATCCTCATATACCTCGGCGATGCGGTTCCAGGTAAGCGGTCCCACAATGCCATCCTGGCGCTCCAGGCCGAACTGCCTTTGAAATGCGACGACGGCGTCATGCGTCTGGTTGCCGAATACACCGGTGACCGGCACCTTGGGAATACTCGTATACGTGTCCGCAATAAATGACAGGTATTCCTGGAGCACTTCGACGTCTTCGCCCTGAGACCCGACCCGCAGGACCGTGCCGGGATACAGGATCACGCCCCCCTGAACGTCGTCGACCGACTCCTCGATGCCGCGGTAGGTGCGGACGATATCGCGCCAGGTAAGCCGTCCCACGATGCCGTCCGGATTCAGGCCGAAAGTCTCCTGAAAAGCCCGGACCGCATTGGTGGTGGCCTCGTCAAACACACCGGTTATGGCTACACTGGGGACCGAATCATAAAAATAACCGATGACCGCCAGGTAATACTGGAGAATGCGCACTTCGATACCGGTGTCGCCCTCCCGCAACAGCTGGGGATACTGCTGCGGGACGTCGCTGAGGGCAATGCCCTCCGACGTCAGTTCCCCCAGCTTTTTCACGCTGGCATACAGGAAAGAGAGGCGGTTCCAAGTCGCGTTGCCGATGATGCCGTCCACCGTCAGGTTGAAAATTCGCTGGAACTCCCGCACCGCGTCTTCGGTTTCCTTGCCGAACACACCGTCTACGGGGTATATTTTGGGTATGGCGGGATAATTGCGGGAAATACGGTTGAGCTGCACCTGCTTAAGCTGTACGTCGTTGCCCGCGTCTCCCAGGCGCAGGGAATAGCCCGGAAAGGATGGGGAATTCAGCCGCACCGGAACATTACTGACAATTTCAATATCGTCCCCGTAAAAGCTTTGCAGAATTTCCAACGGCGAATATCCGGCGTTGGCCAGATCGACCGTCCCCCATTGAGACAGGCCGGGGCAGGTGACGGTGGTACCGTTGCAGTATTCGGTAAAATACGGTTCGATACTGCCCTCACGGCGTACAAAGCTGTTGAAAATATCGTCCACGATACGGCCAATGTTTTCAAAGACATCCCGGCCGCGGACAAAAGCCTGGTCGTATTGCGTACTGTTGGTGATATCGAAATCGTAGCCCCGACTGCGGTACCATTCCGTATAATACCGGTTCATGGCAAAGGAGATCTGGGCGTAAATATTGGCGCGCAGGGCGTTTTCCGGCCAGGTGGGATAAATTTCGCTTGAGGCCACGTTTTTAATGTACTCAGGAAACGTAACCGTCACATTGGGAGCGGAAGTATCGGACGGCCGGCCAAGGTGGACGGTAATGTTTTGCGGGATATAGGGTTCAACGGCCAAAACGGTCACTCCTTTCTACAGATCGGGACCATCCTCGGGATAGGTCACGTTGGGATCCCCCTGGAAATTCTCCGGCAGGGGCAGCATTTCCACAGGCTGGACGGAGGTGATCCCACCGTAAACCGGTACGTGGATATCCTCCACCGTAAAATAGCCGGGAGCAATGACCTGCACCAGATAGGAGGCGTAAGGATGCTCATGTCCCGGTTCCAGGGACAGGGTTGCGCTCACGGTTGGCACGGTGATGGCCGGCGTAAAACCGGAACGATTGGTTTTGGTTACCGTTATAGGGGTCGGCTCGTCGTCCTCCTCCAGGAAAATCGTCACCGTGGCGTTCTCAATCGGGATCGCCTCGCGGGCTTTAAAGACCTGTACCTGCAGCCGGCCGAAATCCGTCAGTTCTGGCCCGCCGGCACTTTCTCCGGCGCCGGGTTCGGGAGGGAAGGCCTCCTGCTCTCCTGCGTCGGGATCGGACATTAAATCGCGGTCTTCGGCCGGTTCCGGAGCCGGCATGTTTTTTATATCCATGTCGGGCGAATCCATCGGCGAATCGTCCACAACCGCAGACTCCCCATCGTCAAATTGCATCCCTTCCATATTCGGTACCGGGGCTTCAAAGTTGTCTAAACCCATTGGCGCGTCATCCTTAGCCGCGTTTTCCCCGGTGCCGATGCCGTTGGTTTCCCCTTCCAGAGCGGCCGATCGCATGTAGGGGGCTTCCAGTTCCTCCTGTGTGATACCGGAGGCCCGATTGTTGTGCTTCATACGCGGATGCCGTCCATCCGGGTCGGCGAGGATCAGTGGGCGATCCCCCGGTGCATCCGGTTCCTCATAAGTGTCTTCACATGTCGTTTCGTCCACGGGAGGGAGTGGAGACGTCTCTTCTTCCTCCTCTAGGATCATGGCTGGCTCCTCCCGCGGCAGGACGGCCGCGGTGGGCATGCTGGTTTCGTCCGACAAAATCGGATCCTCCAGGATTCCGGATGCGGACGGAATAGGGTCGTCTGCCGGCGCCGCAGCCGGAACGGCCGGGTTCTCTTCTTGTGCGGAGGCCATTTGAGCGGCGTATTGTTTTTGGAAACGGAGCAGTTCCTGCGTGTACTGATGAATGAGCTGTTCCAAATCCTGTGCGGAATCGTTCATACGTATCACCCTGCCTTTCTCGACATCATGTATATGAAAGGAACTGGGGAAATAGTCATGAATTCCTTGGCTGTATTCCTTGCGGATTGGATACCTCTTATCCCTCGATAAAATTGATTATCAGCAAAACTTGAAAGTGCAAAAGCGGCAGGTTGCAAAATGGATGGTATTTTTCTTGACTTTTGCAAAAAAATCCGTTATAATAAAACTTCCATATTCAGGGAATACACAGGAAGGGAGCGTCGCCACATGGATCGTCTGGAACAGGTGTCGAACCGGGAGGCGGTTGACCGGTTGTGCGACGAGTTTTGGAAAAACAACCGTATCGACAGCAAAAAATTTGAACAGTACGATATTAAAAGAGGCTTGCGCAATGCCGATGGCACCGGTGTAAAAGCAGGTCTTACCCAAATATGCAACGTGCATGGGTTTGTGATGAACGAAGGTGAAAAATCGCCCGAGGAGGGCCGTCTGATTTACCGGGGAATCGATATTCACGATCTGGTAAACGGCTGCATGAAGGAAGGCCGGTTCGGCTTTGAGGAAATCGTCTGGCTGTTGGTGTTCGGCAGCCTGCCCAATGCCGAGCGGCTAGAGGCGTTTCAGCGGGTGCTGGATGCCTGCCGTGCGCTGCCACCCTCTTTTGCGGAAGATATGATCATTAAGGCGCCGTCTCCCAATATCATGAATAAAATGGCGCGTTCTGTACTGGCGCTGTATTCGTATGACAGCAATCCAGAGGATCCTTCCATGGAAAACCGGCTCAAACAGACTGTGTCGCTGATTGCCATGCTGCCGAACATCATGGCCTGTGCCTATCAGGTCAAACGTCGGTATTACGACCAGGAAAATTTCTTTTTAAACCAGCTGAAGCCCGGCCAGTCGACGGCGGAGACCATTCTCAACGGCCTGCGGCAAAACGGCGAATTTACACCGGAGGAAGCCCATCTGCTGGATCTGTGCCTAATGCTGCATGCTGAGCACGGCGGCGGCAACAATTCCACGTTTACCACCCGGGTGCTGGCTTCGTCGGGTACCGACCTGTATTCGGCAATCGCCGGTGCCATTGGTTCGCTAAAAGGGCCGCTGCACGGTGGCGCGAACGCCAAAGTGCTGGAAATGAAAGAAGCCATCAAAGCCGGCGTCAAGAATTGGGAGGACGACGATGAGGTGCGGCATTTCCTGAAACGGCTTATTGAAAAGAAAGAGGGCGACCGATCCGGACTCATTTATGGAATGGGGCACGCCATTTACACCGTTTCGGACCCACGGGCGGTCATCCTGAAACAATATGCGTATAAAGTGGCGGAACAGAACGGCTGCGGTGCGGAATTCCGCCTTTTGGAGGCGGTGGAACGTCTCACACCCTCCGTGTTCGCTGAGGTAAAGGGTTCCGACAAGACCATGTGCGCCAACGTCGACCTCTATTCCGGTTTGGTGTACCAGTCACTGGGGATCGGACCGGAGCTGTACACACCCATGTTTGCCGTCGCGCGGGTTGCGGGCTGGTGCGCGCACTACATGGAAGAGGTCTTTACCAGCGGACGGATTATCCGGCCGGCGTATAAAGCGATTGCCCATCCACAGCCATACACCCCGCTGGCGCAGCGTTCCTGACATATAAAAAAGCTGCCGGATATCCGGCAGCTTTTTTGTTCGCCTGCGGGTTAGAATCACAGGGAATTGTAAAAAATACTGAAAACAGAATTGGCCAGGGCGACAGCCAGAGCGATGATGTTAAGGATGCGTCCGGTCTGGTTTGGCAGGCCACGGCGAATGTCCTGATTGGCCATGACTAGCCCGGGAATGGAGCAACAATAGGTGACCAGCGGCAGCAGGATACCAAACACGATACCGATGATGCCAAGCACGGTAGGCGCCGTGCGCTTGCGGGGCACCTGCGCGTATGGATAGGGCAGCTGTCCATAGCCGGGCGCACCGGTATAAGAAGACGGCTGCCCATAGCCGGTAGTACCGGTGGCCGGTGGGTACGCCTGCCCGTATGAAGGAGGCTGAACGGTGGGCTGCGACGGATAGGCGGGCGGCTGGGGAACCGCTCCTTGGGGCGGCTGCACTGGCGGCGGAACGGTCCCGACTGCGGGGGCGGTAGGCTGCGGCGGGTAGGCGGGAGCTTGAGGAATCGCTCCCTGTGGCGGCTGCGACGGATAGGCGGGCGGCTGGGAAATCGCTCCTTGGGGCGGCTGCACCGGCGGCGAAACGGTCCCGGCTACGGGAGTGGGAGAGCTGCCCGGTGAAAGCGGCGTTAAAGAGGCGCCGCAGACCGTACAAAATACGGCATCGTCTGTGCACACAGCACCGCATTGCGCGCATGGTTTCATAGCGTTCATCCTTTCTCAGCGGGGATGGGGTATCCTGTATCTTTACTGTAGCAGTTTTTGTCAAAAAAAGAAAGGGGTTAGTCTATGGAAAAAATAATTTTGGCTGCCAATACCCACCAAACGGCGTTTCCGGGGAGGAATACAGGTTTTTTGCGGGAAAGCATTGCCCATTGTTTCATTTCGTAGTATAATCAGACGGTAATGTTCAAGATCAAGGGAAAGGCATGGGTTGCTATCATGCGGAGTAGTCTTAAAAAATGGATGGTCTGGGTCTCTGTCGCCGCGGCGGCTGTTTTGCTTTTTATACGGCTGGTGGCCATTCCCGAGGGATGGCTTCCCTCTATCGCCGGCATACGCCCGCAGGAATGGATCACGTTTGCCGTTTGCGGCGTAGTGGTTATCCTGTTCATTTTGTGCCGGTTATGCCGGGAGCCGGCGGCGCCAATCGACCGCCGCCAGCTCGCGTCGGTTTCTACCGTATCCATTTTATGCGGCGCTGCGCTGCTGTTATGTACCCTGTTTGACCTGGGCAGTTGGATATTGACCGGAAAAACGCCTCCTCCCAACGAAGCGGTTATCAGCGGGGTCGACGGTGCGCTGCTGATTTTAACAATACTTTTCGGCATTTGGGGCGGCGCGTTCCTGATGCGGCTGGGTTTTACTTGGATGACACGGGATGTGAGCGAGCACGGCCGCATGCGCCTGATGGCGCTGACTCCCATGATCTGGGGATGGATGCGCCTGGCCCGCTACGTGGTATCGTATGCCAGCGCGGTGGACATCAAACGCAATCTCAGCGAATTCCTGATGCTGATTTTTACCATCCTGTTTTTCTTTTCTTTTGCGCGGTACGTGGGGGCGGTGGGTAAGCCTGAGGTGAAATCCCCCATGCTGATGTTTTACGCCTGCTCAGCGATGATTTTATCCGTGACGTCGGCGGTATTCCGTCTGGCCGGGTATTGGATGGACGGCATCGAGGTTTACGCCACGCAGATGGCGGGGGCGACGGATTTGGCGGTCGGTCTGATGGCTTTGGCCTTGATAATCGGTGTGGCTTACACCCGCCGCACAGACACGGTTTACGAGCTGGTCGGGGTCGAGCATCCGGAATGGCTGCTTTCTGAAGACGAGCCGCAGCAGCATTCGACAGCGGAACCGGCGGCAGAAAAGCCGGAACCGGACGCCGCGGAGCAGGAAACGGTGCGGGAAACAACAGCGGAGGAAACCCCGGCGCCGGCGGCCTCCGCTGCCGAAACGGCGGCGGGCAAAGAGGATTATCAGGTGGATGATATTCTCGACGAAATCTATAAGGATAAGCCATGAGAAACCTGGGCATAAGCCGGGATGATTTGGGCAATCCTAACAAAAGTATGAATAAGTCGTGAAATCCTTAACAAACTCCTTGAAAAAATTGACAAAAGAGTTTAGAATGGATACGAAATTTGAGCAATGGAGGAATTATATCATGGCTGTTAAAGTAGCAATCAATGGTTTTGGCCGTATCGGCCGTCTGGCTTTCCGGCAGATGTTTGGTGCCGAAGGATATGAAATTGTCGCGATCAACGATCTGACCGACCCGAAAATGCTGGCGCACCTGCTGAAGTATGACTCGGCTCAGGGCCGTTATGCGCTGGGCGATACCGTTCAGGCAAAAGAATCGTCCATCGTGGTGGACGGCAAAGAGATCAAGATTTATTCTGAGAAAAACGCCGCCGACCTGCCGTGGGGCGAACTGGGCGTGGATGTGGTGCTGGAGTGCACCGGCTTCTACTGCTCCAAAGAAAAATCGCAGGCCCACATCGACGCGGGCGCCAAAAAAGTGGTTATTTCCGCGCCGGCCGGCAGCGACCTGAAAACCATCGTTTACAGCGTGAACGAGAATATCCTGACGAAGGACGACACCATCATTTCGGCGGCTTCCTGCACCACCAACTGCTTGGCTCCTATGGCCAAAGCCCTGAATGATTATGCGCCCATCCAGAGCGGTATCATGTCCACCATCCATGCCTATACTGGCGACCAGATGATTCTGGACGGCCCGCACCGCAAGGGTGACCTGCGCCGTGCGCGCGCCGGCGCCGTCAATATTGTTCCGAACTCCACCGGTGCGGCGAAAGCCATCGGCCTGGTTATTCCGGAACTCAACGGCAAACTGATCGGTTCCGCGCAGCGCGTGCCGGTTCCCACTGGTTCCACCACCATTCTGACGGCGGTCGTCAAAGGCAAAGACGTCACGGTGGACGGCATCAACGCGGCTATGAAAGCGGCTTCCTCCGAGTCTTTCGGTTACAATACGGATGAAATCGTGTCTTCCGACGTGATCGGCATTCGCTATGGTTCCCTGTTCGATTCCACCCAGACCATGGTGAGCAAGATCAGCGACGATCTGTACGAGGTTCAGGTCGTTTCCTGGTACGACAACGAAAACTCCTACACCAGCCAGATGGTCCGCACCATCAAATATTTCGCGGAAATCTAATGGTCGTGGCTTAATCCGCAAACGCCCTGCCCGTTTTCGGGCAGGGCGTTTTTGTGTCAAAACGGACGCCAAACCAGCACTGGCAGGGATTTCTTGACATTCCCCCAAGATATAGGGTAAAATAGTTTAAAACCCTGCCGCGCAAATCGATTTACAAACGCCCATTCGGCGGGTTTAACCGCAATTTTTATTTATCAGCAAAGGAAGGGACACAATGGCATCCAAAAAACGGGAATACGGCAATGAAAGCATTGAGGTGCTGGAAGGAGCCGACCGGGTGCGCAAACGCCCGGCGGTTATTTTTGGTTCGGACGGACTGGAAGGCTGCCAGCACGCGGTGTTTGAAATATTATCCAACGCCATTGACGAAGCGCGGGAGGGCTACGGCAAACGGATTGTGACCACCCGTTATGCGGACGGCTCTATCGAGGTGCAGGACTTCGGTCGAGGCGTACCGGTGGATTACAACGAAAAACAGCAGCGCTGGAACTGGGAGCTGGTGTTCTGCGAGCTGTACGCCGGCGGCAAATACAATACCAATGCGGGCGAAAACTATGAGTTTTCCTTGGGCCTGAACGGCCTGGGCGCCTGTGCCACACAGTATTCTGCGGAGTACATGGATGTCGAAGTGCGGCGGGACGGTTTCCTGTATAGCCTGCATTTTGAAAGAGGACAGAACATCGGCGGCCTGAAAAAGGAACCGTATACCAAAAAGGATACTGGAACCACGGTACGCTGGAAGCCAGATCTGGACGTGTTCACCGATATTGCGGTGCCGACGGAATATTATCAGGATATTTTAAAACGGCAGGCGATCGTGAATCCGGGCCTGCTGTTTGTGTTGCGCACGCAAAACGGGCGTGGCTTTGATACGGAAGAATTCGTGTATGAAAACGGCATTGCCGATTACGTAAAGGAGATTGCCGGCGACGACCCGCTGACGGATGTGCAGATGTGGTCGGCGGAGCGCCGGGGCCGCGACCGGGAGGACAAACCGGAATACAAGGTGCGCCTGAACGTATCGCTCTGCTTTTCCAATAAAAAGAACCTGTTGGAATATTACCACAATTCCAGTTGGCTGGAGCACGGCGGCTCGCCGGAAAAGGCGGTGCGCTCGGCTTTTGTTTCCCAGATCGACGCCTACCTGAAGCAAAACGGCAAGTATTTGAAAAATGAAAGCAAGATCAGCTTTCAGGATGTGCAGGACTGCCTGATTCTGGTGTCCTCCTCATTTTCCACCCAGACGTCGTATGAGAACCAGACCAAAAAGGCGATTAACAACAAATTTATTCAGGAGGCTATGACTGATTTCCTGCGGCATAATCTCGAGGTGTACTTCCTCGAGAACAAGACGGAAGCGGACAAGCTCTCTGAACAGGTGCTCATCAATAAGCGCAGCCGCGAAAAGGCGGAAACCACCCGGCTGAACCTGAAAAAAACGCTGTCGAGCGGCACCGACCTGATGTCCCGCGTGCAGAGCTTTGTGGATTGCCGCAGCAAAAAGGTGGAGGAACGGGAGCTGTTTATCGTGGAAGGAAAATCCGCCATGGGCGCCTGTATCCAGGCCCGCAATCCGGATTTTCAGGCCATCATACCGGTGCGGGGTAAAATTCTAAACTGCCTGAAAGCGGAATACGATAAAATTTTTAAAAATGAAATCATCACCGATTTAATTAAAGTGCTGGGGTGCGGCGTAGAGGTCAGGACCAAGGCGAATAAAGACCTGTCCATGTTCGATCTCAGCCTGCTGCGGTGGAACAAGGTCATCATCTGCACCGATGCGGATGTGGACGGCTTCCAGATCCGCACCCTGATCCTCACGATGCTCTATCGCCTTACCCCCACCCTTATCGAGGAAGGACGGGTGTTTATCGCGGAAACGCCGCTGTATGAAATCAGTACCAAAACGGACACCTATTTTGCGTATAACGAACAGGAAAAATCGGATGTTTTGTCCGAGCTGGGGGATAAGAAGTACACCATCCAGCGGTCCAAGGGACTGGGTGAAAACGATCCGGATATGATGTCGCTGACCACCATGAACCCCGCCACCCGGCGGCTGGTTAAGGTGGAACCGTCGGAAGCGGAGGCTACCGCGGTTATGTTTGAGACGCTGTTGGGCGACAATCTCAGCGGCCGGAAAGAATTTATCGCCGACAAGGGCAGTCTGTATCTGGAAATGGTCGACGTAAGTTAAGGGGGGATATAGTATGGCTAAAAAAACGAAAAAGACACCGGTGATAGAAAAACTGCCGGACAACGCCCATATTGCGGGCGCGGGTCTGGTGGAGAGCCAGCGGATTACGGATACGCTGGAGACCAACTATATGCCCTACGCGATGAGCGTTATCATGTCCCGCGCCATCCCCGAAATTGACGGGTTCAAGCCCTCCCACCGCAAGCTGCTGTATACCATGTACAAAATGGGGCTGTTGACCGGCGCGCGGACCAAATCCGCCAATATCGTGGGGTCCACCATGAAACTCAATCCGCACGGCGACGCGGCGATTTACGAAACCATGGTGCGGATGTCCCGCGGCTACCAGGCCCTGCTGCATCCTTACGTGGATTCCAAGGGCAATTTTGGGCGGGCGTATTCCTCGGAAATGGAGTACGCTGCCTCCCGGTATACGGAGGCTAAGCTCGATCCCATCGCCGGCGAGCTGTTCCGGGATATCGACAAGGACACGGTGGATTTTGTGGACAACTACGATGCCACCATGAAAGAGCCGACCCTGCTGCCGGTCAGTTTCCCCACCATCCTCGTCAACAACAATATGGGGATTGCGGTCGGTATGGCGAGCAATATCTGCTCGTTTAACCTGCAGGAGGTCTGCGACACCACCATCGCCCTGATTAAAGATGAAGAACACGACATCCTGTCGACCCTGAAAGCGCCCGATTTCCCCGGCGGCGGTCAAATTATTTATAACCGCGACGAACTCGATAAAATCTATCGCACCGGGCGGGGCAGCGTCAAGGTGCGCGCCGTGTACCAATACGATAAAGACGCGAACTGTATCGATATCACTCAAATCGCCTCTACCACCACGGTCGAGGCGATCATATCCAAACTGGCCGACCTGGTAAAGAACGGACGCGTGCGGGAAATTGCCGACGTGCGCAATGAGATTGGCCTGGAGGGGCTGAAGATCACCATTGACCTCAAGCGCGGCGTCGATCCGGACAAGCTGATGACCCGCCTGTTTGCCATGACACCCCTGCAGGATAATTATTCCTGCAATTTCAACATCCTGATTGCTGGCGTACCGCGGGTCATGGGCGTACGGGAAATCCTCGACGAGTGGATCGCGTTTCGCACGGAATGCATCCGCCGCCGGGTGTATTTCGACTTGTCCAAAGCCAGGGATAAGCTGCACCTGCTCAACGGCCTGGCCAAAATCCTGCTGGATATCGATAAGGCCATTGCCATTATCCGATCGACGGAGGAAGAGTCGGAGGTTATCCCCAACCTGATGATCGGCTTTGGAATCGACGAGATTCAGGCCGAGTATGTGGCGGAGATCCGCTTGCGTCATCTCAACCGGGAATATATCCTCAAGCGGACGCAGGAAATCGAAAAACTGGAAAAAGACATCGCCGAGATGGAGGACCTGCTGAGCAGCGCTGCCAAACTCCGCCGGGTGATGATCGGGGAACTGCAGGAGGTCTCCAAAAAATTTGGACAGCCGCGCCGCAGCGAATTGATTTATGCGGCGGATATCCTCACGGCGGAGGAAGTAAGGGAAGAAATTCCGGACTATCCCTGTACGTTTTTCTTTACAGCCGGCGGCTATTTTAAAAAAATCACGCCGCAGTCCCTGCGCATGAGCGGCGAGCACAAGCTAAAAGAAGGGGATGTCATAGCGCAGACGGTGGAAGCGTCCAATAATCGGGACCTGTTGTTTTTCAGTAGCGGCGGGACCGTTTACAAAGCGAAAGCGTCGGATTTTGGCGATACCAAAGCCAGCGCGATGGGGGATTATGTACCAACCAAGTTGGAGTTTGACGAGGGTGAAACCGCGATCCATATGGTCGTGACCACCGACTACAGCGGCTACCTGCTGTTCTTCTTTGAAAACGGCAAGGCCGCCAAGGTGGAGCTGGCCGCCTACGCGACCAAAACCAACCGCCGCAAATTGGTCGGTGCCTATTCGGACAAATCGCCACTGGTGGCGATCGTGCATATTACGGAGGATCAGGAATTCATGCTGACAGCGTCCAGCGGCCGCCGGTTGCTGGCGCATTCGGGAGCTATCGCTCCCAAAAGTACCCGCAGTACCCAGGGCGTACAGGTAATGACCCTGAAACGAAACGCGGTTTTGCAGGAGGTAAAGCCCTTTCGGGAGGATATGGTGACCAAACCGGCTCGTTACCGCACCAAATCGCTGCCGGCGGCCGGCGCGATGCCGCTGGCGGAGGATATCGGCGAGCAGCTGACGCTGGAATAAACGGCACCGGCGCCGGGAAATCCATAAAAAGAAGCCGTTTACCAACAAAGGACGGTCGTCGGTAAACGGCTTGGCACATAGAAACCGCAAACGCCTTTGGATTTCTTGTGCAGGAATAGTATGGGCGTTCTGCCAGAGGATATGCACTGGCTCACAAAAAAACCAAAAAAAATAAAAATCGGCTTGCAATCCGGCGGCGGTTATGCTACTATAATAAGGCTTATGATCTTTTGGAAACTGTTGGAGGTAACGACATGTCTGTTTGGGAGATTATTATCGGTGCGGTTTTGATCGTGCTGTCTATTGTTATTATCGGTGTGGTTCTGCTTCAGGAAGGCCGCCAGGCGAACCTGGGCGCAATCAACGGCGCGGCCGATGCCTTTATGGAAAAGGGCCGGGCCCGTACGCTGGACGCGGTTCTCAGCCGCTGGACAAAAGTCATTATGATTGTGTTTTTTGTGCTGGTGTTTGCCGGCATGCTGGTGACGCATTATCTCCCGGCGTCGTCCTCCGGTTCCGGCTCGACCGGTTCGACCACCACAACCACTTCGGCGAGTACGACGACGACCACGACAGCGGCCAAATAAGTACAGTAT
>URYP01000003.1 GCA_900552115.1 uncultured Oscillospiraceae bacterium
AATCAACATTTGATCGACTTTTACAATCATTATGATGAGGATAGCCGCCTGGCAATGAAACATGGCTCTGTAGAGTTCCTCACCACGATGCATTACATTGAAAAATATATAAAGCCCGGCGACCATGTGCTAGAAGTCGGAGCGGGTACTGGACGCTACTCCCACGCGCTGGCACGTCAGGGATACGAGGTTGACGCAATAGAACTGGTGGAGCACAATATAGATATATTTCGTCAAAATACAAAACCAGACGAAACGATAACGATCACCCAAGGAAATGCTATAGATTTAGCCG
This sequence comes from uncultured Oscillospiraceae bacterium, assembly GCA_900552115.1. Taxonomy (GTDB): domain Bacteria; phylum Bacillota; class Clostridia; order Oscillospirales; family Acutalibacteraceae; genus UMGS1474. The sequence continues at coordinate 296 of URYP01000003.1, forward strand.
GCTATCCAGACGATAAATATGAGATTACGCTGCTGTTGGGCCCGCTGTACCATCTTTACCGTATAGAGGATAAAAGACACGGCCAAAATTCCGGTGGGGGCCATCAGGGCCGCCTGCCAGCCGTTTCGGATGGCGGTATACGCCACGCCGGCCGCCACAGCGGTCTTGCCGCTGCCCACATCACCCTGGACAAGCCGGCTCATGGGGCTGGGGCGTCGCATATCGGCGATACACTCGGCAATGGCCCGCTTTTGCGCCCCAGTGGGAGCAAAAGGCAGCAGCCGGTAAAAATTTTCTGTATAATCCTTCGTCATCACCGCGCCGGTTTCCTTCCGGACACGCCCCTTCATCTGCAACATGCCGAGCTGGAGCAGGAACAGCTCCTCAAATGCCAGCCGCTTCCGGGCCTGTGCCAACGCGGTGTGGTCTGTCGGGAAATGAATGTTTTCCAGCGCAAAACGCCGGCTGCAAAGGGTCTTTTCCTGCCGTATTTCGGTGGGCAGCGGGTCTTCATCCATCCAGTCGCCCACCGTGTCCAGCGCCTGCGCCACAGTCTTTTCTATCACGCGTGAGGACAGGCCTTCCGTCTGCGGATACACCGGGCGGATGCGCTCCCCGCCGGCCGCCGGTTCAATGACCGGCGCGGTCATTTCATAGCGGGGGAACTGTCCCCTCACTTGCCCAAACAGCAGGCAGGTAGAACCCTTTTCAATTCCAGAGACGGCATACGGGTTGTTAAACAGGGTCACCAGCACGCGGGATTCCCCATCGGTTGCGGAAAAGCGATAAAGCGTCATCCCCTGGCGCACCCGGCGTTGCGATACGCTGCTCGTCACCGCCACCCGCACACAGCAGGAATCGCCGGGAGGGGCGGCTGACAGGGGGACAACGGCCGACCAATCCTCATAGGTCCGGGGAAAATGGCGCAGCAGATCCCGCAGGGTGTGGATTTCCAACCGCGCAAACAGGCGCGCCCGTTGCTCCCCCACCCCTTTCAGGCTCCGTATCGACCGGCTGTCTGCCGTTTCCATGGCTGTATCCCCCTTTTCTATACGCTAAAGGCGTACAGGTCTTCACCTGTACGCCCCCGGATTCTTCGTTTAATTACTCGATGGACAGGATAAAATAATACACCGGCTGCCCGCCGCTAATCACCGTAATATCCACATCGTCGCCCAACTTTGCCCGAATCCCCTCCGCCACGGTCGAGGCGGTTTCTTCGTCCATATCCTCACCGTACATCAGGGTAATAAAATTGATCTCTTTACCGCTCAGCCGCCGGGATGACGCCAGCGTTTTGGCCAGCTTGATGGTGGCATGGGTAACGTCGCTGTCTACAAACGCGAGCTTGCTGCCGTCCAGCGCCAGTATTTCGCCTTCCTTAATGGCGTGCCCTTCGTAGTCGCTGTTGCGCGCCGCAAAGGTCACCTGGCCGGTAGAAACATTGTCCGCGGCCTTCATCATTTCCACCAGATTGTCGTTGTCATCGCTCTCCGGGTCATAGCTGAGCATGGCGGACACTCCCTGGGGAATGGTGCGGGTGGGCAGCACATACACCTTGCGGTCGGCCAGCGGGATCGCTTGTTCAGCCGCCAGGATGATGTTTTTGTTATTGGGCAGGACAAACACCGTTTTAGCCGGCGTCGCCTGGATGGCGTTGAGGATATCGTCCGTAGACGGGTTCATGGTCTGGCCGCCGGACACCACATGGTCGCAGCCAAGATCCTTGAACAGGGCCCGCAGGCCTTCGCCCGCCGCCACAGCGACAAAGCCGTAATCGTTTTCCGGCTCCACCCGCTGGTAGGAGGGCTGCTCCACACCCTGCTCCTCCACCCAGCCCGCGTTGGCGTGCTGAATGCGCATATTTTCAACCTTTACGGTTTCGAATTGGCCGTATTTCACGCCCTCAGTCAGGGCCTTTCCAGGATCATTGGTATGCACATGTACCTTAATGATCTCGTCGTCGTCCACCACCACGACACAGTCGCCGATGGTTTCCAGGTAGGCCCGCAGGCGAACCGGATCACGGTCGTTGCCCTTATCCCGGGCCACGATAAATTCAGTGCAGTAGGTAAAGGTAATGTCGGCCTCAAAGGAACCGGCCGCGCTGACTGTCTGTGGTGCGGAGGCTGGCGCCGCCGCCTCGTCCGCCTGCACCATATCGCCGCCGGCCAGCACATTCTGCATGGCGCGCAGGATCACGCACAAGCCCTGGCCGCCGGCGTCGACCACGCCGGCCTTTTTCAGCACAGGGAGCAGCTCCGGCGTACGGGCCAGGGAGGCTTCCGCTTCGGTACAGATGATATTCCACACGGTCAGGGGATCGCGGTCTTCCTCGGCGGCGGCTTTGCCCTTTTCCGCCGCTTCCCGGGCCACCGTCAGGATGGTGCCCTCGGTCGGCTTCATAACCGCTTTGTACGCCGCTTCGACGCCCAGGCCAAGCGCGCCGGCCAGATCGGCTCCGTCCGCTTCCTCTTTACCCTTCAGCCCTTTGGAGAATCCCCGGAACAGCAGGGACAGGATGACGCCCGAATTACCGCGCGCCCCGCGCAGCAGCGCGGAGGACGCCGTGTCCGCGGTTTTGCTGACCGTCGGGTTTTCCAAACGCTCCAGTTCCCGCGCCGCGGCCGACAGGGTCATCGACATATTGGTGCCGGTATCGCCGTCCGGTACAGGGAAGACGTTGAGCTCATCGACCGACTGTTTGACCTGAGCGAGATACCGGGACGCCGACACCATGGCGTCACGCAATACACTACCTTGAATCAATGTAAGCACTCCTTTGCAGGCGCACCGCACCGCGGCGGCCGGCGGTTTCTATCGGTTAGTCGGCTTTCATGCCGTCCACAAACACATTCACCTTTTTTACCTGCAGGCCGGTCGCCTGTTCAACCGTATACCGCACCTTATTGACAATGCTTTTGGCAATGGCGGAAATATTCATGCCGTAGATAACCGCGATATGCAGATCCACGATCAGTTTGTCGTTTTCGCTGTGCACCCGAATGCCGTCGTCGGCAAAGCTGCGGCGGTAAAAGACGGAACGCAGCCCCTGGCGCGTACCACTTTTGACCATGCCGGCCACACCATAACAGGACGTGGCCGCGCTGCCGACGAGATAGGAAAAATACTCCTGCGAGATTTCAATGGTGCCGAGAGGATTATCAATGCGAATCATAGAGTGTTCCCGCCTTTCTGTCCTCATGCGGATTATTAAAATCCGGTTATATTTCTTTTATTATACCCCGCTAAACGCCAATGTGCAACATTCGGCGGAACTTTTTTCTAAATAAGGGAAATTCAGTATAGCACCTTTTTCCGCCCAAATCAAGACTTATCGCACATCTAACCGTTCGACACCCGTCGCGCGCCCCGTCTGGTCGTCGAGCGTAAACAAAACGGCATTCATCATACAGGGGCCGTCCGCCGTCGCAAACCGCACCGGCAGCTTGCCTTTCATCTTCTGTATCGATTGTTCCGGCCGGACGCCCAACACCGAGGTTTCCGGCCCGGTCATGCCGATATCCGTGATAAAACCGGTACCGTCCGGCAAAATCTGTTCATCCGCGGTCGCTACATGTGTATGCGTGCCGAACAGGGCGGAGACCCGTCCATCCGCATAATACGCCAGCGCTTTTTTCTCGGCTGTCGCCTCGGCGTGGAAATCCACTACGCAGAACCGCGGACGGCCAGCCCGCTCCAGCAGAGTATCCAGCGTTTCAAAGGGCGAGGCCAGCGCTTCCATATATACGGTGCCCATCAGGTTGATGACCGTGATCTGCACCCGTCCCCTGTCGACCACGCACACGCCCTGCCCGGGCGATCCCTCCGGATAGTTGGCCGGGCGCAGGAAATACGGCGTTTCTTCCAGCACATCCCAGAATTCGCGCCGGCGGTAGGTGTGATTTCCACCGGTGATGACGTCGGCGCCGCTGTCCAGGATATGCCGGGCCGACACCGGCGTAATGCCGTTGCCGTCCGCCGAGTTTTCCCCGTTGACAATGCAGACGTCCACGCCATACTGCCGTTTGACAGGAGGGAGCACCTGCCGCAGATGGGCGCATCCGGCGCTGCCGACCACATCGCCGACACATAGTATTCTCATATTGATCCGCCTTTCTGTAAAAAAGCCGCTTTCCCCCGGATATTTCCGCTGGCAGCAGAAATTCCGGTGGAAAGCAGCTTTATGCGTACATGCTATTTCGCGTAATCGACCGCGCGATTTTCCCGGATCAGATGCACCTTGATCTGGCCCGGATAATCCATGTTTTCCTCGATTTTCTGTGCGATCTCGTGGGCCAGGATCGTCATCCGGTCGTCGTCCACTACATCGGGTTTGACCAGGATACGCACCTCGCGGCCCGCCTGAATGGCAAAAGACCGTTCCACGCCGTCAAACTCATTAGCAATTTCTTCCAGCTTCTCCAGCCGTTTGATATAGTTTTCGAGATTCTCGCGGCGGGCGCCCGGACGGGCGGCGGAAATCGCGTCGGCAGCCTGAACCAGGCAGGCAATAACTGTTGTAGCCTCCACGTCTCCGTGGTGCGCCTGGATGGCATGGACGACCGCTTCGCTTTCCTTATACTTGCGGGCGATATCGACGCCGATCTCCACATGGGACCCTTCCACCTCGTGGTCAACGGCTTTGCCGATATCATGCAGCAGGCCGGCTCGGCGGGCAATTTCGGGGTCCACCCCCAGCTCGCTGGCCATGATCCCCGACAGGAACGCCACCTCCATGGAATGGTTAAGCACGTTCTGTCCATAGCTGGTGCGATAATGCAGGCGGCCGAGCAGCCGCATTTCCTCCGGATGGACGCCGCGCAGGCCGGTTTCCAGCACAGCGCGCTCTCCTTCGGATTTAATGGTGGCTTCCACCTCGCGGCGGGCCTTGTCCACCATTTCTTCAATACGGGCCGGATGGATACGGCCATCCGCGATCAGACGCTCCAAAGCGATACGGGCAATTTCGCGGCGTACCGCGTCAAAGCCGGACAGGGTGATGGCTTCCGGTGTATCGTCGATAATCAGATCCACGCCGGTCAGCGTTTCGATAGCCCGGATATTGCGGCCCTCGCGGCCGATGATCCGCCCCTTCATTTCATCGTTGGGCAGCGGTACCACCGACACGGTGGTTTCCGCGACCTGATCGGCCGCCACCCGCTGGATCGCATGGGATATCAGCGTGCGGGCCCGCCGGTCGGCGTCGTCTTTCAGGCGGGATTCATACTCGGCAATTTTCAGAGCCTTTTCGTGGGTCAGTTCCTGCTCCAGATTGTTCAGCAAATGCTCCTTAGCCTGCTCGGCGGTAAAACCGGAAATCCTCTCAAGCATTTCAAACTGGCCTTTTTTCAGGTTTTCCGCGTCCTGCAAACGCGCCTCCACATCTTTCTGCTTTTTGGCAATAGAGTCTTCTTTTTTCTCATAATTCTCGATTTTCCGGTCCAGAGTCTCTTCTTTTTGCTGAATGCGGCGTTCCTGACGCTGCACATCGACGCGCCGTTCCTTGAGTTCCCGCTCCGATTCGTTGCGCAGACGATGAATTTCGTCTTTGGCCTCGATCAGAGCCTCTTTTTTCTTGGATTCCGCGGCTTTTTTCGCATCGGCAATAATTCTGTCCGCCTCTGCTTCCGCTGATCCAATCACACTCTCGGCTTCTTTTTTGCGGTGCGCGATGCCCTGCTTAAAGGCGATAAAGCCGGCTACGGCCGCGCCGATAATCAACGCCGCCACGCCTACAATAATGGCCTGCCAGATCTCCATAAAAGCATACACCTCCGTTGTTATTGGTTTTGTTAAGAAACAGAACCTTTTTCAACGGAGGTGACATCACTCAACACGGGAACAGGCATAAAACACGCCTTCCCTTTATAAAAACAAGCCGCTTTTTATCTATAACCGGTATTAGACCGTATATGTCCTAGAAAACAACATATTTCTTCCAATGTTATCTATAAATAAACGACAGCTTTCTCCTTTGAAAAAAGCCCTGCTGCGATTCATACAGGGACCCAGCCGGCGTCCGCATATATAGGCCGTCGGCTAAACACCCGGCTATTATTATATACTATATATGCGCCGGGTGTCAATAGCAAGCCTCCCTATTTTGCGGAAAAATATACGCATGGACAACCCGTCGAAATCCGGCATACTAATAGAGTTTATATCTTCAGTGATTGCAGCGTCATTCCACTTCGCGGGCTTTAGGTTCTGCGAACCAGAACAAATGTTTGACATTTTTAAACGTTTGTTCTATACTATATGGGAAAGGGGCGGACGCCATGGACATCCTCGACAAATTGACCATTCTCACCGATTCGGCTAAATATGACGTTGCCTGTACATCCAGCGGCTCCCAGCGCGGCGGCCAAAAGGGGATGCTGGGTGCCACCTGCGCGCCGGGACTATGCCACAGTTTCGCGGCGGATGGCCGCTGTGTTTCCCTGCTCAAGGTTTTGATGAGCAACGCCTGCCAATACGATTGCCAATACTGTGTCAACCGGCGTTCAAACGATGTCCCCCGTGCCACCTTCACCCCGGAGGAACTGGCTGGGCTCACCATCGACTTTTACCGCCGCAACTATATTGAAGGGTTGTTTCTAAGCTCGGGAGTCATCCGCAGCCCGGATTATACAATGGAACAGATGTGCCGGGTATTGGAGCTGCTGCGAGGCCCCTATGGCTTTAACGGCTATATCCACGCCAAAGCGATCCCCGGCTGTTCCCCGGAACTTGTCCACAAGCTGGGCGGGCTCTGTGACCGGATGAGCGTCAACATTGAGCTGCCCAGCGAAACCAGTTTGAAAACGCTGGCGCCGGACAAGTCCAAGCAAAATGTCCTGCTTCCCATGGCCTCCATCCGGGACGGTATCCGGCAGAACCGGGAAGAGCTCGCCGTCTACCGCCATGCGCCCACCTTTGCACCGGCCGGGCAAAGCACCCAAATGATTATCGGCGCGACGCCGGAAACCGATTATCAGATCATGCACTTAGCGCAGGCTTTATACCGGCGGTATTCTCTGAAAAGAGTCTTTTATTCCGCTTATATTCCCGTCGGCACGCACGCCCTGCTGCCGCGTGACCAGCCGCCTCCCCTGCTGAGAGAGCACCGCCTTTACCAGGTCGATTGGCTGTTGCGTTTTTATGGATTCGACGCGGAAGAACTGCTTGACGAACGGCATCCGCATCTCGACCCGCTGCTCGATCCCAAGTGTCAGTGGGCGCTGCGGCATCTCGATCGGTTTCCTGTGGAGATCAATCGGGCCGATAAGGAAACGCTGCTGCGCGTCCCCGGCATCGGCGTCAAATCCGTCATGCGCATTCTCACCGCTCGCCGCGCCGGTTCGCTCGATTTCGAATCCCTGCGGAAACTCGGCGTCGTGCTGAAACGAGCCGTGTATTTCATTACTTGCCGGGGCCGCATGCATGAATCCGTTCATTTTGCCCCAGAGTTTATTTATCAGAACCTGACGGACAGCGCACGCAGGCAGCAAAACCTTCCAGTTGGCGGGCCCCAGCAGCTGACCTGGACGGATCTGCCCATGTTGACCGCCGGAACCAGGGAGGGTTTACCGTGGATGCCAGCCTGACCCTATTGTATGATGGTACGTTTGAAGGGCTGATGACCGCCTTTTTTGAAGCCTATGCCCGGCGTCCCCACCCCGCGGCGATTTTGCCGGAAAGCGTCTGCCAATTGCAGTTTGGCCAGCGCTATCAAACAGTGGAAACCGATTTGAACAAAGCCGACCGGGTGGTACGGGGCATTCAAGCCCGCATCGGTGATTTTGCCTATGAAAAAATATGGCTGGCCTCCTTATCCGACGCGCCCGCCGTCAGCCAGGATATATACCGGTATTTACTTTGGGGATTTGACATTGGCCGTTCCATCCGATCCCGGCTGGCTGACGACCGCGTGCTTGCCGTCGACAAGACGGTGTCGCTTGTCACGCGGGAGTCCGGCCTGCTGCGGGAATTCCTGAGACTATCCGAAATGGAAGGCGGGGTATATTATGGAGAAATCAGTCCCCAGCACCGGGTTCTCCCCTTGCTTATGCCCCACTTTGTAGACCGGTTTGCTATTCAGCCGTTCATTATCCAGGACCTGACACACCGCCTCGCCGGAGTTTCACAGGGCGGCGAATGGTATATTACATCCTCAGCCGACTTTTCCCTGCCGTCGAAATCCAGCCGGGAAGAGGCGGTTCAGCATTTATGGAAACGCTTCTATCAGACTATTGCCATAAAAGAACGAATCAACCCCAAGCTGAGACGCCAGTTGATGCCCAAAAAGTATTGGAAACATATGCTGGAAATGAATCCAATTCCCTCCAAGCTGCCGGAAACCCCATACCAGCCGCCAGTTCCGCTGCGCGCAAAAGAATCCGGAGAGAGAAACCGGTTGCTTTAATATTTAAAAACACCTGCGGCTCGTTATGGTCATAGCCTCTAGGAAAAAATCAGGGCCACAAGCTCCAATTTTCCACTACGTCTATGCTGCATATCAGCCGCAGGTGTTTTTCTTTACTTATTTTGAAGAATTATTGGAAGAGTGGCGCGCCAGAAGGATCGCCGTCACGGCGGCACCAACACCCACTACAGCCAAACCAATCACCAACCACCACCAGCCGAGGCCGGGCGCGGAGGAACCGGAAGAATTGCCTGCATTTGATGTACTAGACGAGCTGTTTCCCGAGGCGGCTCCGGTGGATTCACCAGCATTCGTTTGATTCCCCGTGTTATCCCCGGACTGAGAAGCATCGGATGCAGCGGTTGCCGTACCGCTTACGGAAGTCGTACTGGCTTTGGTTTTATGAGGCAGGGTCTTTCGATCCTCCGCCGCCATGGTGCCGACGGCCGCGGAGGCCGAAGCCGGACCCGCCAGCGGTTGCGATTCCATTTTCAGCGTAACCATTTCGGTCAATTTAGCGTTTAACTGTATTGACGTTCCTTCAGGCAAAGTGTCTTTAACCAGGAAGTACAGGGTAAACCAAGTTCCATCCGCTGTTATATCTTTGGAATCTTTCAGTGAAACCGACGCATCATTATATAAAGACGTAATGGTTAACGTTCCCGCTGGTTTAGTATTTATAGACAGCATAATATTTTGATCATTCATGGCGTTTCCACGATCCATATCAATACGTTCCAACTGCTGCGGGTCAAATGACAGCACAAGCGTCATAGCAGACCATCCGGGATTGTTTTTAATCTGTATTGACGCGGCAAACTGCTGACCTGCTTCCACGGTTTTAGGCATTTTCACCGTCAGAACCGGTGTTTCTGCCGCCAAAGACTGAAACGGCAGCGTAAACAGCAACGTCAAAAGCAGACTGAGCATGGATAACACTTTTATAAGGTTCCGATCGCGTTTCGTTTTAATTATCATTGTTTTCTCTCCCTTAACGTCTGTTTAGAGCCATTTCTTTCGCTTAAAAATCCAGATGCTGACCACCACAATGACGACGCTGATAATGGCTACGCCCGCATATCCATATTTCCAAGTAAGCTCTGGCATATTGACAAAATTCATACCGTACCAACTGGCGACAAGTGACAGCGGCAGAAATATAGCCGTAATAACGGTAAATATTTTCATTATCTGATTAAGACGATAGTCCATAGCGGATTGGTAGGCTTCACGTACATGTACCAAGCCTTCACACAGCATCCGCGTTTTTTCGCCGAATCGCTGCAGCTTTTTAACCGCTATTTTGAGATGGCGGAATGATTCGTCAGTAAACAGATTATTATCATCCGCCTGTATCGTTTCTGCCACCGCTATCAGTTCATCATAAAATTCCTGACGAATAATCAAGTTGTTCTTCATGCGCAGCAGGATGCGATTAAAATCCGGGCCAATTTTATTCGTCCAGATGTTTTCTTCCATCGTCAGCACTTGCCGCTCGCATTCCTCCATGACCTGGCTGCTGCCCTCTATCCACTGTAAAAACAACCGGCTTATCAGCCGTTCTACAGTAAAGGATTCCTCCATATGCTCGATAGCTATTTCAAAATCCTGCTCAAAGGAGTCAGAATCAGAAAGCGGAACCAGTAAAAACACGTTTTTTTTGATAAAAACCGCTGTCTCCCGGCGCTCCCGGCGCACACAAGACACATCCAGCAAACGCAGAAAAAAATAGCTGAAATGATCGTATACTTCGACATTATTATGGAATCGCCGATGATTAGCTTTGCAGGCTTCCAGGCACATGTCCGGGAAGCCCCATTTTGTACATAGCGGCTCAAAATCTGACAGGGACACGCATCCCACAATAATGCGTTTATCCGTTAAAATGTTTTCGGATGGTTCCACCGATTTTACACCGCTATTATCAACTGTATAAACCATCTTGCCCCTCTCAAAGCGATTTTATTATATTTGGATTTATTGTATCATTATTTCTAGGCTTAGTCAAATAGCGAAACGCATTTCGGCATTGCATTTTATCCGTCTGTCCGCAAACTTACTTAAATAAAAAGCAACGGGAAAGCCAAAGCTTTCCCGTTGCTATAAAGGTCAAGACTTACCGTGCCTTCACGGTTTCTGTGATCAGCTCTTATTTGCTGAAGACTTTCTTCTTCATGCCAACCAGAGCAATCGCACTGCCAGCCATCAGAACCAGCGCCACAACAAACAGCGTGGTGGATTCGCCAGTAGCCGCGCCGCCATTAGAACCGGGGGTGGTCGGATCGGTCACAACGACATCATCAGTAGAAGAAGTCGTATCGGTCGGCTCAGTGGAATCGGTCGGCTCAGTCTTGTCGCCAGTCGGATCGGTCGGGTTGGTCGAATCGGTCGGATTGGTCGTATCGCCAGTCGGATCGGTCGGATTGGTCGGATTGGTCGGGTCGACCGGTTTGGTACCAGCAATCAGCTCAGCGCCGAAGTCGCCAGCCGCTACCAGAACCGTGGGATCCTGCGCTTTACCGTCAACAATTTTCGCAGTCGCGAACTGTTTCAGTTTCAGGCTCACCTGAATTTTGTCGCCGTCTTTCACGCCTTCTTTAACTTTAAAGTTAAAGGTCAGAACCGTACCATCCTCAGTCTGGCCAAAGCCTTCCTCGTCAGGATTGGTGGGGTCAGAGGAGTCGATGATAGCGCCCAGAACCGGGTTCAGAGAAGTGTTAACTTCCGTTTTATGGCTCAGCGTATTCAGCGCAGCGCCAAAGGAATACGCTTTAGCGCCCTTCGCCAGCTCCAGCTGATCCGCATTGTAGCCCAGTTCAAAGTCCAGAACGTTCCAGCCAGCATCCGGAACACCGCTCACGTTGATGGAGACTTTAACATCCTCGCCAGCTTTGGCGTACTCTTTGTCAACCGACAAGGACAGTTTCGTATCTCCTGCAGCAGAAGCCATCATCGATACCGGCAGCATCGCTGCAATTGCCAGACCGCCCACGGTGGCAACCAGTTTGCGCAAACTCGTTTTCATGTTTTAACCCTTCCTTTTCAGAAATTTCAGATTCTATATACGCCCTAAACGGGAATATACCAATGATTAAAATAGGGGACAACTCCCCTACCACGTGCATTATACATCGGGGTTCAGAACTTGTCAAGCCAGAAGACCAAAATTGTCAGTAATTTACAAGGATATAATGACAATTTAGCGAATTTGCAAATAACGGCGCAACTTACGACCAGTTGGCCGCTTAGAAAAGCAACAGGTGACTGTTATGGCTTTTTTATTCGCTTGATCCTGATTATAGCAAAAAAAATGAATGAAGTCTATAGAAAATTTTACACAAACCGGAGGGGATACTTAATACACCCGGTCATTCTAAGTAAATTGACTATAAGCATCTGCTCCTGTAGAGCAGAATTGCTAGAGATGCCAATTCCTTTGGTAAACAGCACAAGCCGGCGCTGCAAGACCCTTTTAGGCCAATTTTAATATTTTTCTTTAATGTTAAAGCTCTTCCCAGCCGCGTAAAGAGCGCTGTCTGCCATTTTATACAGCTTCGGCAGAGGAAGAATAACAGGCGGCAATGTTGCCTAGTGTTGTCCTTTGGACCGTGCGTACCGGAAAGTGTTTGACGAGGCAGGGCCGCTCCTTCTCCGATTCCCGCGGCCTGTTTTTTGAGGCGGCTGGGTGGGCTTCATATTGTCTATACTCCAGGGACTGGCGGCGGCGGGGACCACCTTTTTGGTTAATTTTTCAATAGCGCGCCAATTATCCAGCTCATCGCTGCAGCAGAGGCTGACCGCGGTTCCGCCAAGTCCGGCCCGGCCGGTTCGGCCGATACGATGAATGTAGGTTTCCGCTTCCTCCGGTATATTGTAGTTGATGACAAAGGGCAGCTCGATAATATCGATTCCGCGCGCGGCAATATCGGTGGCAACCAGAACGCTGATTTTCCCGGATTTAAACATTGTCAGCGCGGTTTGCCTGGCGTTCTGGCTTTTATTCCCGTGGATAGCCATGGCCTTGATTTTATGCTTCAATAACATGGCGGCCACCTGGTCGGCGCCTCTTTTCGTCCGTGTAAACACAAGAGCCGTCGCCACCCCCTTTTCCTGGAGCAGGTGCAGCAGCACATCCTTTTTGTGTTCTTTTTTAACAAAATATACGGATTGATTGATTTTATCAACCGTACTGGTAACCGGATTGATTTTAACGGTTTCCGGCTGTTTAAGCAATCCCAGCGCCAGGTCTTCCACCTCTTTCGGCATAGTGGCGGAAAACAGCAGGGTCTGTTTCTGCTCCGGCAGCAAGGCTATAACGGCTTTGACATCGTGTATAAACCCCATATCCAGCATGCGGTCCGCTTCATCGAGCACAAATATCTCCACATGATTCAGCTTAATAAAGCCCTGCCGGATCAGATCGTTTAACCGTCCGGGCGTGGCCACCAATACATCTACGCCTCTTTTAAGCTCCTCCACCTGGCGGTTTTGATTGACCCCCCCAAAAACGGCCGCGGTTCGGATAGGCAGTCCCTTGCCAAACAAGACGAAAGCCTCATAGTTTTGCAGGGCCAATTCCCTGGTCGGGGCCAATACCAAAGCCCGGATGCAGCGCCGGGACGATTCCTGCCGCGCCGCTTTCCGTTTGGCGATCAGCTGTAAAACCGGCAGTGCAAACGCTGCCGTTTTACCCGTGCCAGTCTGTGCACAGCCCAAAACGTCTTTGCCGGCTAACACCAACGGAACCGTCGCCTCCTGGATGGGGGTGGGCGCATGATAGCCGTTCTTATGAACAGCGCTTACGAGTGGGGGCATTAAATTCATTTCATTAAATCGCATAATGTCTCTTAACTTTCTTAAATATAGATTTTGATAAAACAAAATGGCTAAAACCCAGATGGGTTTAAGCCATTTGCGTTTGGTGCGAGAAACGGGACTTGAACCCGTACGCTAAAAGCACACGCACCTCAAACGTGCCTGTCTGCCAGTTCCAGCATTCTCGCATATGAAGCGGTATCCCTGCGGATAACGCGCACATTATTATAGCATTGCCGGCGGCGGCTGTCAACCGGTTTTTCCCGGAATATCCGTACATTTTTCCATCTGCCGGACCTGACGGAGCGCCTGCTCATATTCCTCCGGCGTCTTGGCGGCATTGATCAGGGCGATCAGGCGGCTGGAGGAGACCTTTTCCGGAAAGCCCCAAAGCCTCAGCAAATCCCGCCGCAGGCCGGCGCTGTTGTCGCGCCCGGTCAGGCCGTCCTCATAGAGCCGCTGCCGGGTCATCCAGGGAACCGGTTTGTCCCCGGCCTCATCCTCAAACGTGGCTCCCGCCCGGCGCAGGGCGTCGAGCAGCACCTCCGTTTCCATACCCTCCACGCCCAAAAGCCCCTCTTTTCCCGGGACAGCTTTGCGCTTTTCCTTGCCGTGTATTTCCGGAATGTAGGCATGTTTGACCTGCTCTGGAGGGATGGCGCCGCTCAAGTAGTCCCGCAGCACGAATCCCGCCGCATCGCTGTCGGTCAATACGAGCAGCCCGCGGGCAGCGGCCAGTTCCCGCAGCACCTTTAACTGCTTTTTATTGTGGAAGACCTGAAAGCCGTCCAGCGGGATAATCAAAGCCTCCACCACCGTTTCCAGGCGGATCTTATCGTAGCGCCCTTCCACCACCAGAACTTCCCGTATCCGTTTCATCCCCGCTCCCCCGTCCGGGCGAGTAGAATCAGCCGGGCCGCCGCCTGTTCCAGCAAAATCCGGTTGTCGGCGCGGGTGGATTTCATGCGGGTATCGGTTTCCGCCAGCACCTCCAGGCTCTGCCGCAGGGTATCCCGCGACAAATCCCGACAGTCGCGCGCCGCGTTACGCAGTCGGAATTCGCGGCCCCGGCAGCCAAAATCAGCCGCCAGACTTTCCGCAGGCACACCGGCCGACGCCGCAGCCTTGGCCCGGTACAGGTTGGCATAGTCCCCGGCCAAAACAGCCAGGATAGCGATGGGGTCCTCCCGCATGGCAAAGAGGCGGTTGAGAATATCATAAGCTTTGTCATACCGCCGCTGTATAATGGCCTTGGAGAGATCGTACACCTTTGCTTCAAGCTGGCGCACAGAGGCGGCTTCAATCATCCCGGCCGTAATTTCCCCACCGTCGGCCAGCGCGCAGAGCTTGTCCAGCTCATTGAGCAGCAGCGTGAGGTCGCTGCCGCACTGCTCCACCCACCCGCGGGCGACAGCCGTCTGCAGGGTGCAGCCCCGACGAGACGCCCCGCTGCAAAGCAGCTTGGCGATGTCCGCCGGAGATTTGCGGGGGAATTCCACCGCGCAGCCGGTTTTTTGAACGGCCGCCAGAAAATTTTTCCATTTGGCGGTCTTTTTTGTGTCCACCGCCACGGTATCCATATAGAAGATCAGCACGCATGTGGGGGACGGTTGCTGCACCCAGGCCAACACACGGTCGTAATCCGGCGATTTGGCCACGTCGAAATCCCGCACCAGGACACAGGAGCGCTCCGCCATCAGCGGCAGCGCCTCGGCCGCCTCCTCTATGGCGTTCCACGCCGCGTCCTGTCCGTCGAATTTATGCAGGTTGAACGCCGCCAGGTCGTCGCCGCCCACCGCTTTCTCCGCGACTTTAGCGGCATAAACGCCCGACAAATACCGTTCTTCTCCATAAAATACATATACCGGCTTTAATTCCTCTTTTAGCTGGCGCTTCAGTTCGGCCTCCGTCATGCGTTTTCCTCCTATCCGTTCAGGCATATATCCTGTTTTCCGCCAGTCGCCCACATCAGCGAACGATTCTCAGGCAGGTCAACCCACTTGTTTACCGCTGTAAAACACGGTTGCAATGTTTCGCGCGGGACACTTGAAATTCCAGCTACCGCCTCGATTTCGTCGGCATGCGCTACCGGCGCGCGCATTACCGCCAGATGCGTCTTTCGCCAGTCGGCTGGCAACGCCGAAGCGTCCCCCTCCTCCGGACAAAAGAGGAAGCGGGTCTCCCCCGCGCTTATCCGCACCCATCCCCGCTGCATCTGGATGCGGTGATCATCGCCCACAGCGGCTTCCACCGTATCCGCCATAGCTCGGCCAGTCTCCGGGAAAAGCGATTTCACCGCGGGGGCATAAAGCCCTGTTGACGGGCAAATCACCTGCTCGGCTGGACAAGCGTCCGCCAGCAGCGTCAGGCGTTGCAGCGCCTTGTCTTCCAAATCGGGCAGCACGACCGCGGACAGGGAGCGGACGCCGGCGCGGGACAGGGCCGACGTCGTTTCACTGATAAGGGACGCCTCGTCGCCCGAGAGAACCAGTATATTGCCGGATTCCCAGCGAATCAGGGCCGCCGTGCCGCCGGTCGTTTCCAAAAATGTACAGGTTGTCACCGGCCGCATGGCCGCGTGATACGTCAGTGCGCCCAGCGCCAGTGCCATGACCGAACCGGCCCCTATCGCGACACGGGCGGGCGCGGAGGCGCGTTTCCAGAAAAGGCACAGGACAAGGACGGTCAGCGCCGCCCAGACCCACAGGTAGGGCTGTCGAATGGACACGGTGGACCAGGAAAACCCGCCCAGCCACCTGGCAAAGGTTTGCAGAAGGCGCGCGATGCCTCCGGCCGCTCCAAACAGCAGTGTCCCCGCCGGTGCGAACCAGCCGCCCAGCAAAACGCCCAGAAGGCCGGCCACCACCAGACAGGTAGCGGGAAACACCATCAGCAGATTAGCCGGAAGGAATACCAGTGACAAATCGCCGAAATAGACCGCCAGCAGCGGCAGGATCGCCATGGCTGACAGGGACAGGGCTGCGGCCTGCAGCGGATGGTAGGCCACCCTCACCCATCCCCGGGTATTATCCCGCACCCGCGGGCGCAGCAGGCACTTTTCGATGCGGGGATAAAGATATAAAATCCCCCAAGTGGACCCCGCCGATAGCTGCAGCCCGACGTCCCACACCATAAACGGATTCAACAGGCCCATCAGTAGCAGCGCCAACCCCAGGGAATTGAGGCCGTCGGCCTCCCGTTTAAACAAATCCCCCGCCAGCAGTACCAGAAGCATGACGCCGGCTCGCTTTACCGAAGGAGAAAAGCCGGTAAGCAGCATAAACCCCAGCACACCAACCATGGACAGAACCGCTGTCAGCCGGCGTCCCAGCCGCAGGCGGCGGAGCAGCCACCGCATCGCCGCGGCTACCATGCCCAGATGCAGCCCGGACACCACCAGCAAATGGGACACGCCGCAGGACCGGAACGATTCGACCGTGGATTCCGGCAGTCCATCGCGATCCCCCAGGCAGATTGCCCGCACCATGGCGGCGGGAACACCGGACAAATAGCGGTTCACCACCTGTCCCGCCGCCTGCCGTACAGTAAGCAGGGCCACCCCGGGCGGCGTTTGCTCCGGGCGGATGATATCCGCGCCATCATACGTTTGCAGGCTTCCGCTCAGGAGCACACCCCCGGCCTTATCCTGCAGGCGCTGCGCCCTGTCTTCCTCTAAGGGAAACAACTTAATCCGTGCTTCGACCATGTCAAAGGGCTGCGGGGCAAAATCGGCGTCGGTCACCCAGATGTACAGCGGCGTATCTTCGGGAATTTCCCCGCCGACGACTGTCGCCGGATACCGCGCCGAGCGTTCGTAGACCGTCGGTTCGCCGGTGATTTCCGCCTTGACCGCCAGCGTCTGCCCGGCGTATGCCTCCAGCGGCCGGTAAACGGCCAGTTCTTTATACAGGAACAGTCCCATGGACACGCAGACCGTCACACTCACAGCCGCCAGCCCGCTGACCGCCCGCAGCCGCGGCACTGCCAGAGAGAGCATCGCTCCTGCCAAGCCGGCAGCCAGCAGAATTCCGGCGGCAAGGGGACCAACCCATCCGGCAAACAGAAAAGCCGCTGCCGCGGAAAAACCCATCCACGAAAGCGGCCGTTTCATCTTCTTCATTGCTCCCCATCAAAAAACAGGGGCAGCGGTTCCAGGAAGAAAATATCCTCCCGCTTCGCCGCGTCGCCCTCCGCCAGGATGGCGCACTGGCCGGCAATGCTGCCGCCCGCCTTGTTCACAATCGTTTCCAATGCCCGCAGCGACTCGCCGGTGCTGATCACGTCGTCTACAATCAACACCCGTTTTCCCCGGATCTCGGCCATTTCGGCCTCGTCCATATACAGGGTTTGCTGCTTGTCGGTGGTGATGGAGCGTACCTCCACCGCCACGGCGTTCGGCATATAGAGCTTGGGATATTTACGCGCAATATAATAGGGCTTGCCGCTCTGGCGCGCCATCTCATACACCAGTGGGATGCCTTTGGCCTCGGCCGTGATCAGCACGTCGAATGCCGGCGCCTTTTCCAGCAGCGCCCCCGACGCCGCCACCGTCATTTCCACATCGCCAAATATGATAAACGCCGCAATGCGGATATGCTCGTTCAGCGGACAAAGGGGCAGATGCCGCGTCAGCCCCGCGATGGTCATAGTATATGTCTCCATAATGATCTGGCCCCTTTTCTCAACCCTGGTTCTTTTTCTTTGCTTGCTCTTTCATCCGCTGCTCCCGTGACAGGATGATCTTGCGCAGACGGATATTTTCCGGCGTCACTTCCACCAGCTCGTCATCGTTGATGAACTCCAGCGACTGCTCGAGCGAGAGCACCGTGGGAGGCGAGAGGCGCAGCGCCTCGTCCGATCCCGACGCCCGCATGTTGGTGACGTGCTTTTTCTTGCAGACGTTGACCGTGACGTCCTCGTTCTTGGGCGACTGCCCCACGATCATGCCCTCGTACACCGGGACGCCCGCGCCCACGAACAGGATGCCCCGGTCCTGCGCGTTGTAGAGCCCGTAGCTGCTGGTATCGCCGGTTTCAAACACGACCAGCGACCCCTGCACCCGCTGGGGAATATCCCCTTTGTACGGCTCGTAGCCGTCGAACACGCTGTTCATAATACCGTTGCCGTTGGTATCCGTCAAAAACTGCTGACGGTAGCCCATCAAGCCGCGGGAGGGAATGCGGAACTCCAAATGACTGATGCCGGTATCCCGCGTGCCCATATTCACAATCTCCGCCTTGCGGGAGCCCAGCTTTTCCATGACCGCGCCGACGTACTGCTCCGGCACCTCAATCATCAGCAGCTCCATCGGCTCCAGCCGGCGGCCGTTCTCATCGTCTTTATAAATAACCCGGGGGCGGCTGACCGCAAATTCAAAGCCCTGCCGCCGCATAGTCTCAATCAAAATGGAGAGGTGAAGCTCACCCCGTCCCGACACCTCGAACGCATCGGTGGTATCGGTTTCCCTAACCCGCATGCTGACATTGGTTTCCACCTCTTTAAACAGGCGGTCGCGCAGGTTGCGGGAGGTGACAAATTTGCCTTCCTTACCGGCAAAGGGGCTGTTGTTGACCATGAACAGCATCGATATGGTCGGCTCGTCGATCCGCACAAAGGGCAGCGCCTCCACGCATTCGGGATCGCAGGCCGTTTCGCCAATGTTCAGATCGGTGATACCGGTTACCGCGATGAGGTCGCCCATCTGCGCGGTTTCATGCTCCACCCGGTTCAGGCCTTCAAACTGGTATAGCTTGCCGATGCGGGCGCTGGCGGTAGAGCCGTCGGTTTTGCAAATGGTCACCGTCTGACCGTTTTTCACGCGTCCCCGTTCCACTCGGCCGATGCCGATCCGCCCGGTATAATCGTCGTAGTCGATATTGGAAAACAGAATTTGCAGCGGGCCTTCCAAGTCCCCTTCCGGAGCGGGCACATGCTGCAAAATCGCTTCAAACAGCGGTGTCATATCGCCCTCGCGGGCCTCCGGATCCATGGAGGAATAGCCGTCCCGGCCCGAAGCGTACACCACCGGGAAATCGAGCTGGTCTTCGTCCGCGCCCAATTCGATGAACAGGTCGAGCAGCTCGTCGATCACTTCAGCGGGGCGGGCGCCGTCCCGGTCGATTTTATTGATGACCACCAGCGGCTTTTTGCCCAGGCCCAGCGCCTTTTTCAGCACGAAACGGGTCTGCGGCATGCAGCCCTCGAACGCATCCACCAACAACAGGACGCCGTCCACCATCAGCAGGATCCGCTCCACCTCGCCGCCAAAATCGGCGTGACCGGGCGTGTCCACGATATTGATTTTGGTATCGCCGTACATCACGGCCGTGTTTTTGGCCAAAATCGTGATGCCCCGCTCCCGTTCCAGGTCGCCGGAATCCATCACCCGCTCGGCCACCGCCTCGTTCACCCGGAAAACGCCGCTTTGGCGCAGCATCTGGTCGACCAGGGTGGTTTTTCCGTGGTCGACGTGGGCAATAATGGCGATATTCCGTAAATTTTCTCTTTTATCCATGCTTGGCCGCATCCCCTATGCAGATTTTCTTAACCGATTTAGTATATCACACCGGTTTCGGTTGTACAAGCCCTTTCTTCGACAGAAAAGGGAGCCTTTGGTCTCCAGCATGCCAGGAACGGCTAAAGTCGGTGGAAACGACTGTCAAATACTTACAGGCCGTACAGACATAAGCATATATTAAGCATTTATATACTTTCCGGTTGTTGACATCGAGGCAAAAAAAGGTAAACAATAGTAAGGTCTATTAAAAAACAGAATTCAGGCAGGTGGTCGGGGTGGACCGGCGGGAAAATACACAGCCGGCATGAGGGGACCGGCTTGTCAACCTCCCATATAAAAATTACCCCATTCTAATTTCTTCGACAGAATCGCCGTGACAATGCGTGTATCTTTTAAGTGAGGGCCGCATATAGTGTACCCAAGACACTATTGCATAACGGATAAGCGCCGGTAAGCGGGCGTATATCGGTTGGGCCCTACAAGGATACCGGTGCTTCATCGAAATGATGCAGGGAAAGGAATGGCTGTTCAAATGAATCAATTTTTCGCTGAAGGGGTGCGGCTGGACGCCCCCGACAATCTGGCCGCGGTGCGGTCGGCGGCAGGGCTGGCACGGGCAATGGAGGAAGGAACCATCCTGGCGGCCCGCGCGGTGCTGTGCGACGCCGAACATAATCTGCATGTCGAGCTCCCCTGTATGGAGGGGATTATCCCATATACGGAAGGCGCGGTGGGTATAGCCGAACAGACGACACGGGATATTGCGCTGATATCCCGCGTGAGCAAGCCGGTCTGCTTTGTGGTGACCGGTTTTGAACAGCTCCCGGACGGACGCCGGCGGGCGGTGCTCTCCCGCCGGCGGGCGCAGGAGCGCTGCCGCCAGGAATACATAAGCACCCTGCGGGTGGGCGATATCATTCCTGCCCGCATCACCCGGCTGGAGTCCTTCGGCGCGTTCTGCGACATCGGCTGCGGGCTGCCGGCGCTGATGCCGATTGCGGGCATCTCGGTCAGCCGCATTGCCCATCCGTCCGACCGCTTTGCCCCCGGCATGGATATTTTAGGGGTGGTCTCTTCCATCGAGGACAACCGCATCTGCCTGTCCCAGCGGGAATTGCTGGGCACCTGGGAGGAAAACGCCGCGCTGTTTTCCCCGGGGGAAACAGTGGCGGGCGTGATTCGCTCGGTGGAGGATTACGGGGTATTTGTGGAATTGACCCCCA
Organism: uncultured Oscillospiraceae bacterium; assembly: GCA_900552115.1. Classification (GTDB taxonomy): domain Bacteria; phylum Bacillota; class Clostridia; order Oscillospirales; family Acutalibacteraceae; genus UMGS1474. The sequence continues at coordinate 21,258 of URYP01000003.1, forward strand.
ACCTGGCCGGTCTGGCCGAACCGCACGAGGGGGTGCGGCCCGGCCAGCTGGCGGGCGTGTACATCAAAAGCATTCTGGCTGACAAAATGAAGATGAAGCTGGTTATCATTGACGCGCAAGACGTGCAAAGGGAGGTTACCCCGCCCCGCTACTTTATCCGCGAAGGGCACATTGACCACTGGCTCTACTCCCCGCCGGGCTGCGACAAGGTGATCGAAACCACCTTTCCCACCTGACCTTTTAACTGCAAAAGCCCATCGGCTTGTGCGAAAAACAGTATATTACAATAGATCCGGGGCGACCGTTTGGTCGCCCCGGATTTTTTAATGTCTGCGGCGCGGCCCATTGCCCGGGTCATTCAGGCTTCACGACCCTCCCGTTATGGGCCTCAACATCCCCTCCGCCGTGCGCAGTCTGTCCCGGTAGGACCGGGGGGATTCCCCGTGCCGCTGGCGGAAACGGCGGGAAAAATAAAACTGGTCGCAAAACCCCAGCGCATCGCTGATCACCGCCAGTGGATCATCGGTTTCCAGCAGACGCCTCTGCGCCTCGGCAAATACCATGTCCTCCCCATACTGGCGAACGGTCTTCCCCACTTCCTGCTGGAACGCGCGTGTCAGCACGCTTTCCGAGACATATAGAGCCGCCGCCAGCTCTCCCGCCCCTATCCGAGCCGCCAAATGCTCCCGTATGTACCGCATACCCTGATCCACTAACGGGGAATAGTGCGGCAGCGGCTCATTTTTTTCCGGATACTGCGCCAGCAGGCGGATGAGTATGTCGTATATTCCACTTTTAAGCTCCATCGCATCCAACCAGCGATCGCTTTGATACAGGGCCGTCATGCGCTCCAGCCAGCCGTCTTCCATCGGCCACTCCGCCACCTTTGACAGCCCCTGCGCCAGGTCATACCCGTCCGGTTTGGTGAGATAAATATGAAAATACAGCTTTTCTATGTAATCTTCACAGCCGAAATCAAAAAGAAGCCCGGCGGGCACCAGGTAGGCATACCCCGGGCACAGACGGCAGATCTGTTCGCCGATACGCAGCCAGCCGGTTCCCGCCGTCACCAGATACAGGCGGGAAAAGGGAGAACAAACTCCGGATTTTTTCCACCACAAAGGGTCGGCGCGTACATAGCCATGTTCCCCAATCTCCATATGCAATTCATGTATACCCCTTATAATAAAGGGGTTTCGGTTCATCTCCATATAAATTCTCCATATATTCGCCGAAATAATCCATACCCTGTACCGCCGCTTTCTTTTATACTGAAAGCACAAGTACACTATACCGCCATTTCATCGGTTGTGCAAGATAAAAGGAGGGTTCCCTATGAAAAAATCCCTATGGAAACGGGCGGCGGCCGGTATACTGTCCATCCTGTTTTTGGCGCCGGCTTTTCCGGCGGAAGCGATGAGCGACGGTTCCGCCACCGGTGGCATCGATTTTGACGGGATCAACCACACCGAATCCCGCCTGCTGTACGGCGACCGGTTTTACTTTGACTGGAGCACCGGCACCGGGCTGACCGGTCACGACGACGCCTTGCCCGGCCGGGATTGCTCGGGCAGTGCTGAAAACGGCTCAAATCCCAACATGGTGTTCAAAATGACCGTCACGTTTGACGCCGTGGACGGTACAAGCGACCCCGCTGCCTGTTGGAACCATATTCTGGTGCGGCTGCGTTCCTCTATGGTGGGCGGCGAAGAGCAGCCCACTGATTTTTACTCCGTCACCCGCGCCGCTTACGGCGATGCCGCCATGGTGAACGTACAGATTCCCCTGTCGGCGTTCGGATCCGGCTCGGTAAACTGGGCGGATATTAAAGACATTATTGTACAGATTCCGGTGGAAGAGGACTACAAGCTGGGAGACACCGGCGACAGCCCCGCTGTCAAAGCTACCATTTCCGGGGCTTCTATTGTGAATTACGCCAATCTGGAAGCCCGAACCCAACTGGAAAAGCTGTTGGCGCAAACCGCGGACTATACCTACGATTATAACGAAGCCGCCACGGCTTACGAACTGGTTCGGCAAGAGGCGGAAGCGTTATTGGACACCTATGCCGACGCCGCGGCTTATGACGATATGCTGCAACGGTTTACCGCGGCATTTGACGCCTTAACCGGAAAGCTCAACACGGCGGAACAGTTTTCGGTCTTGGCCGGGCAGGACGCGCCTTATCCTATAGATGGCGGACAATGGACCATGAGCCTTACCACTCCCGCTGTCAGCGGTGTAGGCGCGGCCGGCGACCGTGAAGAATGGTATCTGTGGTGGGAAGGAATTCTTACCGCTCCCGAGGGATATGTCCCTCCCGACACCATCGGATTTAACCTCACTGTGGACTGGTACAGCGGCGAAACTCTTCTGAGGTCGATATCGGCCAACAGAACAGAGGCGCGGGTGTATGCGGATGGACATTATGGCTTCCGCTGGATTGGCGTTGAAGCTCCCGATGGTTTTGACCGCGCCGTATTGCGGCTGTCCTGTGAGGCTTGGCAAACCGGTGATTTTGCCTTCACCCTGACCGGCGCCGGTATCAACAATGGTTACAACGCTCTGCAAACGTCCTTTCTCATTGACTACCTGCAAGTGGAAACGCCCGCATTATGCGCCCCCTCCGACCGCGCGGCCGAAGCCTATTACACCCTGCGCGAAAAGGCCGGAGAAATGGCCCGCGACCGGATATGGTATACAAACGGTCAATTGCAGGCCGTCTATCGCCAACTGCTGGCCGCGCGGCACAATTGGCGGGATATATCCGGCGGGGACGTGGACAACGATATGCAGATCACCGCCAGCGACGCCTTGATGGTACTGCAGGCGGCAACCAACAAAATTGTTTTGGAGGACATGACTATGGCGGACGTAGACAAGCAGAGCGGCGTGACCGCTGGCGACGCGCTGCAGGTTTTGCAGTATGCCACCAAAAAAATCACAGCTTTCCCCTCGGCGGAGCAACGTCTCGCCGACGCCGCCGGCATTATTCACGCACAGGAGGCACAGGGCCGGTACCATACCGCGCCAAGCGCCCTCGCTCCCGATGCGTCCTCGATGGAATTCACTGAAAACGGCGGCTATTTGGCCTTTCGCGGAATAGATTTCGGCAGCGGCGCCAGCACCACCTTTATGGCGGTATTGGCGGTGCCAGAAAAAGCCGTGGGCAAAGCGCTGGAAATTCATTTGGATACGCCAAACGGGGATATCCTTGGCGTGCTAACGATGAAAGACAGCGGCGGTGACACAATTTTTGCCGAACAGTATGCGTCCCTCAGCAAAACGGTCAGCGGTGTGCACGATGTCTATCTGGTGGCGCCGGAAGCGGCCGGCGTTCATCTGGACTGGTTCACGTTCTCCGCCTATGACGGGGAAGAGACCGCTGAGGAAAAGGCGCAGCGGATGGCCTGGTGGAACGACGCCCGTTATGGTATGTTCGTCCACTGGGGCGCTTACGCCAATTTTCCTTTTGATGAAACCGGCCCTGTCGACCATTACACCGAATGGGTACAGGATACATTGAAAATTTCCAAAGAGGATTATGAGCGGATGGCGGTCAGTACGTTTAATCCGCAGCACTTTGATGCCGAAGAAGTGGTGCGGCTGGCCAAAGACGCGGGGCAAAAATACCTCGTGTTCACCTCCAAGCACCATGAGGGTTTCAGTATGTTTGATACGCAGGTGACCGGATTCAAGGATTTCAGCCTGCTCGGTTATGGCCTGTACAACGGCGCCGACCCGCTGATGGAACTGGCCGAGGCCAGCCGAGCCGCCGGCATTCCCCTCGGCTGTTACTACTCCACCATGGATTGGCGGCACGACGCCACCGTGAACTGGGGCAGTATGCTGGACAAACCACGCTATGTGGCCGACATGAAGGCGCAGCTGCGGGAACTGCTTGAAAACTATGATCTGGATATCCTATGGTTTGACGGCGAATGGGTGGACTGGTGGACCACCGAAGACGGCCGGGATCTCTACCGGTATCTACGTACCATCAAGCCCTCTCTTATCATCAACAACCGCGTGGGCAAACGCGCCGAGACCGACGGCGACTTCGGCACTCCCGAACAGGAGATTCCGGCTAACGGCCTGAATTATGACTGGGAGAGCTGCATTACCATGAATAATAACTGGGGCTATGCGCCTTATGACGACAACTGGAAGTCTCCCGAATGGGTGGTGCGCTCTGTGGTGGATACCGCCTCCAAGGGCGGCAATATCCTGTTGAATATCGGGCCGGATGAACAGGGCTTGATTCCGGAGGCTTGTGCCGCGAATATGCGCAAGGCGGGCGAGTGGTTTGCCGCGTACGGCGACAGCATTTACTCCACCACGGCGTCTCCCTTTGCCGAAGCCCTTCCCTTTGGTGCGGCCACCAAAAAAGACGGCGTTCTGTATCTGCATGTGACCAAGTGGCCCCAAAACGGCCAGATTACCCTGCCTTCCCTCCAGAACACCCTGACCGGGGTGCGGGTGATGGGAACGGACACGTCCCTAGCCTACACTGAAAACGGTGGCACCATGACCATCACCCTGCCGGCCACCATTCCCAACGCCCTGGATACCGTCATCGAGGTGCTGGTGGAAGGCGTCCCCCAGTCCGGCAAATCGTACACCTATTCTGAAAACTACGCGCTGAACAAACCCGCCACCGTTAGCAACCACTACCAGAACGATGCCCAGTATAGCGGCTCCGCCGCCGTGGATGGTAACAGTGCCACCCGCTGGGCCACCGATGACGACATAACGGAAAGCTGGTTGGAGGTGGACCTGGGCAAAGAAACGACCTTTAACGCGATTCGGTGCAGCGAGTTTACTTCCACAGGCGGTCAGCGCGTGACAGCCTACAACCTGGAATACTGGGACGGCAGTGAATGGAAAGTTGCTTTCACCGGCACGGGTATCGGTGACCAGCATACCGACCTGTTCGACGCCGTCACCGCGCGGAAAGTGCGGCTGCATATTCTCTCCATAGACGAAAACGCGCAAGGCGGCCCCTCCCTTTGGGAATTCGGCGTATACCACGCCGTTGCCGCTGAATAAGAATGCCTTTCTCCTACTTTTTCTTCTTTCTCTGAAAAATCCCCCGGCCAAATGCGTCATAGACTCAACGGAGAATCTGAAATGCGGTGAACCGCATTCCAGAAATCGGAGCTGTCGCTCCTATTTCTCCCCAAAGGCTATGACCACTATGACCGGGGGATTTTTCCGTATAGAAATGGTGCGTACGGTCTCCCGTACGCACCATTGTTTATAGACATCGTTATTCGGCCAGGTCGACCGCCTGCACCCGTATGGTTCCCTCGTCGCCTGCCGTCAAATGGATAGCCGACACCGGATCGCCCGCCCGGTTGACGAGCAGCAGCGCAATCTGGTTCTCAACCTCCCGGCGGATAGCATTGCGCAAATCGCGCGCGCCGCGTTTGCCGCCCGCCGCTTTCCGGGCGAGCGCGGCGGGAACGTCTTCACCCCAGGAAAGGGCGATCCCCTTTTCCTCAAGAGTCGGGATCAATTCCCGCAGCATCAGCACCGCGATGCGGGCGTAGTCCTCCTGCTCCAACGGACGGAAATAGATGATCTCATCCACCCGGCTGATAAACTCGGGGCGCAGGAAATCGCGCAGCGCTTTCATTGCCTTTTCCTTGCCTGCCTGTGCGGAGGTTTTGCCGAATCCCATCAGGTTTTCACTGATCTGACTGCCCGCGTTGGAGGTCATGACGATGACCGTGTTTTCAAAATTGACCACCCGACCGTGAGCGTCGGTCACCCGGCCCTCGTCGAGGATCTGCAGCAACAGGTTCAGCACATCGGGGTGCGCCTTTTCAATTTCATCGAAAAGCAGCACCGAGTAGGGCTTGCGCCGCACTTTTTCGGTGAGCTGACCCGCTTCGTCATAGCCGACATAGCCGGGCGGCGACCCGATCAGCCGGGAAACCGCGTGCTTTTCCATGAATTCGGACATATCCATACGGATCAGGGTGTCCGGCGTGTCAAACAGTTCCGCTGCCAGCACCTTAACGAGCTCGGTCTTGCCCACGCCGGTGCTGCCCACAAAAATAAAGGACGCCGGACGCCGGCGGGGACTGATCTGCACCCGGCTGCGGCGGATCGCGGCGGACACCAGCGAAACCGCTTCGTCCTGGCCGATGATTTTCTCCTTGAGCCGGTCCTCGATATGCGCCAGCTTCACAAGCTCGTTTTCCTCCACGCGAGAGGCGGGGATCCCCGTCCACAGCTCGATAACCCGCGCCAAATCGGCGTCGGCCACCGGCATCTGCGTGGCGGAAGGCCGGAGCTGCTCGATTTCCTGTTCGGCCTTGGCCAGATCGGCACGCACGTTGGCCAGCGCCTCGTAATCGATTTCCTCCTGCGCCATCAGGCTGTCTTCCTGCGCGCGCAGGGCGGCGGCTTCCTTTTCCCGCTTGGCGAATTCATCCGCGTCGTGATTGCGCAGGGCCGCGCAGGCGCAGGACTCGTCCAGCAGGTCGATGGCCTTATCCGGCAGGAACCGGTCGGTGATATAGCGTTCGGAAAGCTGCACCGCCCGCCGCACGATATGATCGGACACGGTAACCCCGTGATATTGCTCATAATAGGCGCGGATACCGGACAAAATCCCGATGGTTTCTGAAACGGACGGCTCCTCTACTGTTACCGGCTGGAAACGCCGCTCCAGCGCCGCGTCCTTTTCAATGTTTTTGCGATATTCCGCAAAGGTGGTGGCACCGATCACCTGTATTTCCCCACGGGACAGCGCCGGCTTCATAATATTGGCTGCCGACAGGCTGCCTTCCGCATCGCCGGTGCCCACCAGCGTGTGTACCTCGTCGATAAACAGGATGATGTTGCCTTCGGCCTTGACCTCTTCGATCAGCGCCTTGATGCGGCTTTCAAACTGGCCGCGAAACTGGGTGCCCGCTACCAACGCCGTCAGATCCAGCAAAAAAATCTCTTTATCCAGCAGGCGGGGCGGCACATCGCCATGGGCGATGCGCAGGGCCAGCCCTTCCGCGATGGCCGTTTTACCCACACCGGGTTCTCCGATCAGGCAGGGATTGTTTTTGGTACGGCGGGACAGGATTTGCTCCACCCGGTAAATCTCCCGGTCACGGCCGATGATGGCATCGAGTTGCCCATCTCGGGCCTTGGCGGTCAAATCGGTGCAATAGGTGCGGATGGTTTTCCGCTTTTTGTCCTTTTTGCGCTTGCCGTCCGGCTTTTGTTCCGGTGCGGCGGTGGTATCGTTCTGGCTTTGCTCGCCAGCTCCGCCGCCCAGCATATTTTTAAGAAATGGAAACGTCGCGGCGCCGCCGGCGGAAAAGTCATCGTCTTCTCCGTCCTCATCGTCGTCCTCGTTTGCCTGGGCCATCATCATTTCCATTTGCTGATTCATCTGTTCGATATCTTCATCGGACATCCCGAACTTGTCCAGCATATCCTCCACAGGCTTAATGCCGAGTTCCTTGGCACAGGATATACACAACCCGTCGTTGACGGTCTTATCTCCCTCCATACGGGTGATAAACACCACTGCGGGCCTTTTTTTACAGCGTGAACAAACCATGGCGTTCTCCTTTTATTTGTTCGGATCGTCCCGCTTCTGATCCATTTCTTTTTTAGCTCCTAAAAACACCTTAACATAATTGAAAAAGGCAAACAGCATCAGTACCGCCAGGCCGCCGCCTAATATCAGCATGACCGCAAGATTCATACTGTCGCCCCACAGGACAAAGGCGGCCATGACCAGGTAAAAGGCAATGGTGGTCAGCTTGCCATACCACTTGGCCCCCTGGATCGCCGCGCCCCGCGCCAGCATTATGGCGCTGCCGATCATCTGAGCCACTTCTTTGCAAACGCATATCACCAGCAGCGGGAGCAGGTTTGGATAATGCACCACCAGGCAGATCAGCACCGCCAACTGGGTCATTTTATCCGCTACCGGGTCGAGAATTTTGCCGAGATCGGTAATTTGATTATATTTTCGGGCAATCATCCCGTCAAAACAATCGGTCAGTCCCGAAACAGCCAGCACGACGAACGACCAGTACTGAAACGCTTCCCGGCCCGGCTCAATCCCTTTGAGATACAGCACCACAAACACCGGAACCAGCAGGATCCGCAGTATGGACAGACCGTTGGGAATATTCATCTTAAACTGAATACGAACACCCATTTTTCGTTTTCCCTCTTACTCTTTCTTGGCTTTCCGATCCCTTAAACCCGCGCGGTTAATCCGGGATCACATTTAAATAATCCGTCAGGGGATTCCATTCGGCCATACGGCTGACCAGTATGGTTTTATCCATATCCTTCCGCGTCAGCCACGCATCGTCCGACGCGGAGGCGGCGGCCATCTGCAGTACGGATACCACGACCAGCGCCACCACAATCCCTTCTACTGTTCCCAAAACCGCGCCTAAAATCCCATCCACCTGACGCAGAACCGGCAGACGCAGCAGTTTTCCCACCAGCCGAGCCAACAGGGAAATTCCCACCATAAACAGCAGGAACAACACGATAAAGGCCAGGATTCCAAGCAGCGACACCGCTACCGGCCGCACCACATAGGTTGCCAGCGTATGGGAAACGTCCGCCGGCTTGTAGCCCGATGTATCATCAATTTCGTTCATCGCCTGGTCAATCCAGCCCGCATTATTCAGCACGTTTTTTACGCTGGCCGGCAAGCCGTCAAGCGCACGGCGGATATCGTCTTTCATGGAACCGCTCTGACTGGCCGGCAATTGACCAGTGATGGACGATTCCAGTTTCTCCTGCATGTAATTGTCAAAAATGCTTTCCGCCACCGTCTGGCTCAGAGTTGCGGCCAGCACCAGCGCGACCACACATCCTACCAATTTGACTACTGTCCAAACAAAGCCATGACGATAGCCAATCAACAGTCCTCCCAGCACGATTAAAATGATCACGCCGTCCAAAATATATTCCACCGGCCGACCCTCCTCCACCCCCCGCGGCCTATCCGCAGGTGTTATTATACAAACCAAATTGCAGAGCCAACGTCTTTCGCCGCCAGACTACAGGCTATTGTAACATAAACCACGGGGAAGTACAACTGCCAAATCCGTCGATTTTCTGTCAGGAAAGAGAATATTCGCTTAAGGAGGTCAGTCCCAGGACAATGGCTTTGCTTCCCAGCAACCCGGCCATCCGGCCGTCCTGCTGCACGTCTACTCCACCGCTGAGCTTTTCTTCATCGCCCTGATACAGCCGGCCGGCCGTCAGCAGCAGCAGGCCGTTATCATGAGCGTACAGATGCCGGAAGCTGCCGGTGAACGCGGCGGTATACGCCGTATTTCCCTCGCGGTCAATCCGCATCACTTCGCCGCCGTCTCCGGCGCCGTATTTCTGCAGGGCCAGTCCGATCATTTTATCCCCGACCGTATATCCCACCAATTGCTGCTGGTCATAGGATATCCGCTGATCCAGCGTATCGTCGGCGTCGACCACCCATGTCTGTGTATCCCCAACCGCGGCGATATGGCCATCGCTCATATAATCCGCACGATACATCATCACATCGTCCCCGCTGTATTCTTTGCGGGGATTGGTTTCCTTGGAGCTGAGCGTATAGACCCGCAGCATCGACTTCATGGCGCCGTCCTTAGCCTCGATTCCCGCTACCGCGACGTCTTTCTCGTTGGGGCTGAGCGCGACGTCGGTGGCCAGCATGGTGGCAAAGCGCTGGCGGTAAAGCAGTTTGCCGCCAGCACTGTAAACCAGTGCCTCCGACGTATAACTCTGAGAGGATTCCGTAACCAGCGCCACCGTACCGTCCGAGCGGACATCCGCGGAAATGATCGCGTTTTCCAACGCCACATCCAGCACCGATGTCTTCTTATCCGCCGACAGATTGTCGGAGGTGACATTTAATACCGTATCCGGCATGGTTTCCAGGCGAAAGCGTTTGCCTCCCACCTCGGCAACCAGCATATATTTTCCCGCCGACAGCAGGATGGGATCCGAATAATTGTGCTGCCGCCGCATCACCTCTCCCCCGCTGGGACCAAGCGACACCAGAGACGTATCGGTCAGCAGGACCAGATAGCCCTGGACCTCCTGCATGTCCAGCACGCTGTTACCCGATATCTCTACCGGATACCCGTCTCCTTTCGAGGAAAACGTCTGCTCGATCCAGAACATGAGATTCCGGGGGGCAAGCGTGTCCCAATACCGCCACACCGTCACGACGATCGCCGCCGCAGCCAGGAACGACAGAACCCGCACCACCAGCCGGACATTGGAGGAACGCTTCTTCTTCCGTTTTGTCCGCGCGGGAACGTCGGACGCGGCTTCCTCCACCGACGACTCCGCTTTGGCGGTCGCCTTGCGTTTGGGCCGCGGCGGTTTGCGTTTAGCGGACGTTTCCCACGCCATGGGGGACGGCTCGCCTTCGGAGGTGATTTTCCGTTTGTTTATTTTTAAGTCCCGTTTATCCGCCATGGCGGTCACCTCATTTTCTTCGTTGTGTTATCCTGTCCGGTCCCTGCCGGCCCTAAGGCTGTTCGTCTTTATAAAACACCTGTTCCAGATACAGGCCGCAGGCGGGAGCGGTTTTTCCGGCACGCGAACGGTCACGCGATTTTAGAATCGCCGGAACGCTGTCCGGCGGCAGCCGCCCCGCTTCGATGTCCAGAAGCGTCCCTACGATAATTCTTACCATATTGTAGAGAAAACCGTCGGCCTCCACCGTAATATCCAGCATATCCCCGTTTCGGGCGACCGTGCAGCGCCGCACCGTGCGGACCGTATCCTCCACAGACGAACCGGCCGCGCAGAATGCCTTAAAATCGTGCGTTCCCTCAAAGTCACGCGCCGCCTGCGCCATGACAAGCTCGTCCAGCCGCCGGCTGACATGATGCGCGTGTCCCTCCCAAAAAGGATGGCGAACCGGCTGGTTCCAGACGCGGTATACATACCGCTTCCCCACACAGTCATAGCGGGGATGAAACTCCGGAGGCGCCAGCCGGCACGCATACACCGCGATATCCCGCGGAAGATGTGCATTCAGCGCGGCAGGGACGTTTTCCGGTGGGATGCGGCTCTCCGTTTTCAGCGCGCAGCAGAACATCAGCGCATGCACCCCCGCGTCGGTCCGGCTGCACCCGGTAATGCCCGACCGCACGCCGGTCACCCGCTCCACCGCGTCCTGTAAAACCTGCTGGACGGTAACGCCGTTTGGCTGCACCTGCCAGCCGTGGTAACGGGTGCCGTCATACCGCAGCAACAGCAGCCAGTGATTCACAGCGCGCACCCCTTTCTCACCCGTCACAGCACGGCGGGACAAACAAAATTGAGTGTAATCAGAGCCGCCAGCACCAGCAAAAACAGAAACAGGGCCACCCCGTCCCCGGCCGCCATATGCAGCTGCTTCATACGGGTGCGGCCGGCGCCGCCCTGATAACAGCGGCACTCCATGGCCGTCGCCAGCTCATAGGCGCGCCGGAAGGAGGATACGAACAGGGGAACCAGCACCGGCAGCAGCGCCTTGATGCGGTGGATCAGTCCGCCGCTGTCCATATCGGCGCCCCGCGCCTTCTGCGCCGACATGATTTTATCGGTCTCCTCCACCAGGGTGGGGATAAAGCGCAGGGCGATAGTCATCATCATGGCCAGCTCATGCACCGGCACGTGCAGCAGCTTCAGCGGCCCTAGAAGCCGTTCCAGCGCGTCCGTCAGGTCGGTGGGCGTCGTGGTATAGGTCAGCAGAGAGCTGCCGATCACCAAACAGACAATCCGCAGCGCAATGAACGCCGCCGTAACCAGACCGCCGGTGTAAATATGAAAAATGCCCCACTCCGCCAGCATGGTCCCTTTCTGGATATAAAAGATGTTGAGCAGGGATGTAATGGCAATAATCAGCAAAATGGGCTTCAGCCCTTTGACAAAGAGCCGCAGCGGCAAACGGGATAGCAGCAGGCTGATCATCAGCACCGCCACCGCCAGAGCCAAGCCCGCCCAGTTCTGCGGAATAAAAATAGCGATAATATACCCAAATGTCAGCACCAGCTTAATCCGGGGATCCATACGGTGAAACACCGATTTACCGGGGAAATACTGGCCGATGGTAATCCCGTTAAGCATGGCCGTCCCTCCTTTTCAGATGGGGCAGCAGGTAAGCGGCCGCCTGTTCCACGGTATACGCGTTTTCTCCGGTATAAAGGCCCTTCTCCCGCAGGCGCATACAGATACGCGTCACAGCCGGTACGGACAGTCCGATGCGCTCCAGCTCCTCCGCCCGGGAAAACACGCGGGCAATCTCATCGAACATTACAATCTGCCCTTTGTTCATTACCAGCGCCTTTTGAGCCACCCGGGCGATGTCCTCCATGCTGTGGGATACCAGCAGCACCGTGGTATGATGGTCCCGCTGATAGGTCTGGATACGCTCCAGCAGCCGGTCCCGCCCCTGGGGGTCCAGCCCGGCGGTCGGCTCGTCCAGGATCAGCACCCGCGGCTGCATGGCGATCACTCCCGCAATCGCTACCCGCCGCTTTTCACCGCCCGACAGCTCAAAGGGCGACTTTTGCAGCCATTCCGGGCGAAGGTCTGCCCAATCGGCGGCTTCACGCACCCGTTTTTCGATCTCCGGTTGCGGCAGGCCCATATTTTTCGGTCCGAATGCGATATCTTTATAAACCGTATCCTCAAAGAGCTGATGTTCCGGATACTGGAACACCATTCCCACCTGGAACCGCACCCGGCGGATCTCCTTGGGCTTTTCCCAGATATCTTTCCCGTCCAGCAGCACGCGCCCCTGCGTGGGGCGGACCAATCCGTTGAGATGTTGGATCAGGGTGGATTTTCCCGACCCGGTATGGCCGATAATACCGATAAATTCACCCGGTTCCACGGCAAACGACACGTTGCGGATCGCCGCTTTTTCAAAGGGCGTCCCTTCCGAATAGGTATAGGACACCCGCTGCATTTCCAGTACCGGCATCCTTACACCTCCCACTGACCGGCCAGCGCCTCGGCGCATTCCCCGGCGGTAAGGATATCCTCCGCCAGCGCAACGCCCGAACGGCGCAGCCGGTCGCACAATTCGGTCGGCTGCGGTACGTCCAGCTGCATGGCTTTGAGTTCATCCACACGCGAGAAAACCTGCCGCGGCGTACCGTCCATACGGATAAGACCGTCGTGCATCACCACCACCCGGGCGGCCTGCGCGGCTTCCTCCATATAGTGCGTGATCAGCACCACCGTCATCCCCTGTTCCCGGTTCAGGCGGCAGATGGTATCCAGTACCTCCCGCCGTCCCTGGGGGTCGAGCATGGCCGTCGGCTCATCCAGCACCAGGCATTCCGGCTGCATCGCCAATATACCCGCGATGGCCACTCGCTGCTTTTGTCCGCCGGACAGCTTATGCGGCGCATGCCGCCGGTAATCGTACATACCCACCTGTTTCAGCGCGTCGTCTACACGCCGGCGAATCTCCTGCGGGGGGACGCCGAGGTTTTCGGGGCCAAAGGCCACGTCTTCCTCCACAACGGTGGAAACCAACTGGTTGTCCGGGTTTTGAAGCACCATGCCCACCGTGCGGCGGATATCGTAGACTTTGTCTTCCTCGCGGGTATCCATCCCCTCCACCAGCACGCTGCCGCCAGTTGGCAGCAGCAGGGCATTGAAATGCTTCGCCAGGGTGGATTTCCCGGATCCGTTATGACCCAGCAGAGCCACAAACGAGCCTTTTTCCACCTTCAGGTCGATCCCGTCCAGCACCACCACCGGCGGTTCGTCCGGATATTCAAATTGAAACCGCAGATCCTGCGCGGATAGCATTTCCATGAATATGTGTTCCTTTCCGGCGGCTCAGCGTTCCGACCAGACCGCCGTGGCGCCACAGGGCAGCACCATGCCCGAAGCCGTCACCGGCAGGCCGATTTCGTCCGAGGCGGTCCGGCCGCCAAAGCGCTTTGACACAAGCGCACCGAGTATATACTGCATGACCGACGGGGACAGCCCCGCCGTGTAGGAATTGATGATGAAAAAGAGCGGCCGTTCCGACAGCAGGGGAACGCACTGTTCCACCAGATCGTAAATCTGATCTTCCAGCTTCCACACTTCCCCGCCAGGGCCGCGCCCATAGGAGGGCGGGTCCATCAGGATGGCGTCGTAGGTATGGCCGCGGCGCTGCTCCCGCGCGACAAATTTGCCGCAGTCGTCCACCAGCCACCGCATGGGGCGGTCGGACAGGCCGGACAGCACCGCGTTCTCTTTACCCCAGGCCACCATGCCCTTGGAAGCATCGACGTGGGTGACATGCGCGCCCGCCGCGCAGCAGGCCAGTGTCGCGCCGCCGGTATAGCCGAACAGGTTGAGCACCCGCACCGGACGCCCGGCGGAACGAATCAGGCCGGCCATATAGTCCCAGTTGACAGCCTGCTCAGGGAAAAGTCCGGTATGCTTGAAGCCCATGGGTTTGAGCTGGAAGCTCAGATTATCATAACCGATCTGCCAGCTGTCCGGCATTTGGCGGTATGGCTCCCACTGCCCGCCACCGCTGTTTGAACGATGGTAGCGGGCGTGAGCGGATTTCCAAAGGGGAGGCGCCTTGGGCGTGCGCCACAGAATTTGGGGATCGGGCCGGATCAGGAGAATGTCTCCCCAGCGTTCCAGCCGCTCGCCGTCGGAGGCGTCGAGCAGTTCGTAGTCTTTCCAGCGATCAGCCGTTCTCATGGCATCACCCGATCGCCGCCGCGATCTGGTCGGCCAAGCGGGAGGCCAGGCGATCAATTTCTTCAAAATCCTTGCCTTCCACCATCACCCGGATCAGCGGCTCCGTACCCGACTGCCGCACCAGTACCCGGCCCTCGCGGCCAAGCGCCTCGTCCGCCTCCCGAATCAGAGTGGCCAGCGCCTCATCCGCGTTATATGCCGCCTTCTGGTCATTGTCGGCGCGTATATTCTTCATCACCTGCGGATAATGCTCCATAATTCCGCACAATTCGGACAGGGACACGCCCCGGCGGCGGCAGGCGGCCAGCAGCTTCACCGCCGACATCTGCCCATCGCCCGTGGTGGCGTGCCGCAGCAGGATGATATGGCCCGACTGCTCGCCGCCAAGAGCGTAACCTCCCCGGATCATTTCCTCCAGCACATACCGGTCGCCCACCTTGGTGGCCACGGCGCGAATGCCGTTTTCCTCACAGCAGCGCTTAAAGCCCAGGTTGGACATAACGGTGCCCACCACGACGTCTCCCGCCAGTTCGCCTTTATCTTTCATATCCAGCGCGAGCGCCGCCATAATCTGGTCGCCGTCCACAACCTTCCCGTTTTCATCCACCGCCAGGCAGCGGTCCGCGTCGCCGTCAAAAGCCACGCCCGCGAAACAGCCGTGCTCCCGCACATACGCGGCCAGTTTATCAATGTGGGTAGAGCCGCAGTTCTCGTTGATGTTGACGCCGTCCGGCTCCTCATTCAGATAAACCGCATCGGCGTGGAGCGCGGAAAAGAGGGCCCGCGCCGTAGCGCTGGCCGAGCCGTTGGCGCAGTCCACCGCCAGTTTCATGCCTTTTAAATCGCCTTCAGCCACCGATTGCACGTGCTGCACATAATCCTGCACAGCGGTATCGCAGACATGGACACGGCCCACGTCGCCGCCCTCCGGCGACGGCAGGCATTCGGCTCCGTCCAGCACGATGGCCTCGATCTCTTCTTCCAGCGTGTCGGAGAGCTTATAGCCCTCCCCATTGAAGATTTTGATCCCATTATATTCACAGGGATTGTGGGAAGCCGAAATCATCACGCCGGCCTGCGCGCCGTATTCTTTGACCAGATACGCCACGGCCGGCGTCGGCACCACGCCCAGCTGGTACACGTCGGCTCCTACCGAGCAAAGCCCAGCGGCCAGCGCGGTCTCCAGCATATCGCCGGAAGCACGGGTGTCTTTGCCTACCAGAATTTTCGGCTGTTTGTGTTCCGCCGAAATCAGCACCTTGGCGGCGGCCCGGCCTATATTCATCGCCAGTTCGCAGGTAAGCTCCCGGTTTGCGACGCCCCTGGCGCCGTCGGTTCCAAACAATCGTCCCATTTTTGCTATCTCCCTTTAAAAAGTCAGTTGCCCTTCGCAGGCGATACCCAGATGGGCATACGCGGCGGGCAGCACCACTCGGCCCCGAGGAGTACGGCTGATAAAACCGATCTGCATCAGATACGGTTCATAAACATCCTCAATCGTCACCGACTCTTCGCCGATGACGGCGGCCAGCGTGTCCAATCCCACCGGGCCGCCATGGTAATGCTCGATCATGGCGGTCAGCATGCGGCGGTCCACCATATCCAGCCCCAGTTCGTCCACTTCCAGCCGGTCGAGCGCCTGCCGCGCCGTCTCGGCGTTGATCTCGCCGTCATTCATGACCTGCGCGAAATCCCGCACCCGTTTGAGCATGCGGTTGGCGATACGGGGGGTTCCCCGGCTGCGGGAGGCAATTTCCAGCGCCCCGTCATGGTCGCAGGCAATCCCCAGGATTTTCGCGCTGCGGGATACGATCTCCCCCAGTTCCTCCGGGGTGTACAGCTCCAGTCTCATCACCACGCCGAACCGGTCCCGCAGCGGCGCCGAAAGCTGCCCCGCCCGCGTGGTCGCGCCGATCAGCGTGAACCGCGGCAGCGGCAGGTGGATCGAGGACGCGCCCTGTCCTTTGCCGTTTATAATATCGATGGAGAAATCCTCCATGGCCGGGTACAAAATCTCCTCTACCGTGCGGGAGAGGCGATGGATTTCGTCAATGAACAGCACATCCCCCGGCTCCAGGTTGGTCAGCAGCGCGGCGAGATCCCCGGCCCGCTCCAGCGCCGGGCCGGAGGTAATCCGCAGGTTAACCCCCATCTCGTTCGCAATGATCCCGGCCAGCGTGGTCTTGCCCAGGCCGGGCGGGCCATAGAGCAGCACATGATCCAGCGCTTCGCCCCGGATTTTTGCCGCGTCGATAAACACCGACAGGTTCTCCTTGACCTTGGTCTGCCCGATATATTCCTCAAACGCCCGCGGACGCAGGGGATTGTCGCCTTCATCCTCCGGGAGGGCGTCCATCGATACCATCCGGTCTTCATATTCCATATCCACGAGCCGTCATCCCCTTTCTTGCACCGGCAGCATCATGTACGGGCCGCCAGCGCCTTGAGCGCCTCCCGCACCAGCGTTTCCACCGGCAGTCCGCTGTCCAGTTTTCCCACGGCCGCCGACGCTTCCGCCGCGGTAAAGCCCAGAACCGTCAGGGCGCTCACCGCTTCCGCCGCGTTGCCAGCGGCCGACGGGACGCCCGTATCGGCCGTCATGTCCACGGCGCCGCCGGACAAATTCTCCACTTTGTCCTTCATCTCCAGCACAATGCGCTGGGCCAGCTTGGGGCCGACGCCCGCGGCGCGCGTCAGGGTTTTGAAATCCCCTCCCGCCACGGCCAGCGCCACCTTCTGCGGCGAGAGCTCCGACAGGATGGCGAATCCCGCCTTGGGGCCCACGCCGGTGATGGCCGTAAGCTGTTTAAAGCAGTTCAGCTCCGCCTGGTCCGCAAAGCCGAACAATTCGATCGCGTCTTCCCGCACATTCATGATGGTATACAGCATGGCCTCCCGCCCAATGGCGGGCAGCTGGCGGGCGGTATTCATCGTCACTTGGCAGCGGAATCCCACACCGCCGCATTCGATCACGGCCATAGAGGGAGTGGCCGCCTGCAGTATTCCTTTTACACTATACAGCATACCGGGCTCCTTTATTTCATTAAACTGCGTTTCAGCACCGTCCCGCCCGTCTGCACATGGCAGATGGCAATGGCCAGCGCGTCCGCCGTATCGTCCGGCTTCGGCACCACCGGCAACGCGAGAAGCCGCCGGGTCATTTCCATCACCTGCGGCTTTTTCGCCAGCCCATATCCGGTAACGGCGCTTTTGACCTGAAGCGGGGTATACTCATATAGCGGCACCCCTGCCTGCTGTATGGCCAGCAATATCACGCCGCGGGCCTGCGCCACGTCGATGGCCGTTTTCTGATTATTTTTAAAATATAGTTTTTCCACCGCGACCGCGTCCGGATGGTGTGTTTCCAGCAGCAACGATATTTCCTCATAGATCCGGTCCAGCCGGCCGGAAAACTCCATCCCCACCGGGGTGGTAACGGCGCCGAACGCCTGAGAAGTAAAGCGCGACCGCTCATACCGCACGACACCCCAGCCTACAATCGCATAGCCGGGATCTATGCCCAGAATTACCATGCGGCCGCCTCCTTCATCCTAATTTTTTAATTATAGCATAGGCCCTCTCTTTCGTCAATTAAGGAATAAGGGCCGAACCTCTTAAAAAGAACGGGCAATCCCCGCCATAAATAATCAGGAGAAGGCATTCCCCCCTCCGTATGATTCTTTGCGAACGACCGAAGGGCGGGAAAATCCCCGCCCTTCGGTCGTTTAATCCGATTTTTTCCCAGCGATCAGCCGCCGTAAGGCTTCCGCGGCAGTATCTATCGCGGCCCCCGTATCCATGACCGGCTCGTCCGGCAGACCCGCCGCCTGCCGCTCCTGGTTCCACAGCACGTGCAGCAAGCACCCGGCCCGCAGCCTCCGTGCGGAGGATACGGCAAACAAGGCGGCGGATTCCATTTCAGAGGCCAGGCAGCCGCCGGCAATCCACGAACGCCATTTCTCTTTCAGGCGGTCTCCTACCGGGGAATCTTCCGGCGCGTGCTGTCCGTAAAAAGAATCCTTGCAGTGCACCACGCCGGTGTGCGCTTGGGAACCGGTGTCCGCGGCCGCCGCCCGCAGCGCCTGCACAACGTCCGCATCCGCTACCGCCGGATACTCCACCGGCAGGTACTCCCGGGAGGCGCCCTCCGCCCGGATGGCGCCGGTCGCGATCACCAGATCGCCGGCCTTTACCTCCTTCTGCATACCCCCGCAGGTACCGATGCGGATCAGGGTATGTACGCCGCACTGGGCCAACTCCTCCACGCAAATAGCTGTGGACGGACCGCCGATGCCATGGGACATGACGACAACCCGCTCACCGGAAAGCGTCCCCGTATAGGACGTATATTCCCGGTTGACCGCCAGCGGCGCGGGATTATCCAGGCGGGACGCGACGGCTTCCACCCGGCCGGGATCGCCGGTGATCAGGGCCCATCCGGCTCCCTGATCGGGACGAATGCCGATATGATAGCAGGTCTCCTGTTTGTGCATCATTATCACTCTCCAAAAGGCAGGGGCGGAAGCCATCGTCCGCCCCTGCCGGTTCTGTTGTTTAGTCCGTTTCGTCCGTTTTATACGTGTCGATCACCTTCTGCGCCACACTGGCCGGCGCTTCTTCATAGCGTTCAAACGCCATGGTAAAGAAACCGCGGCCCTGCGTGACCGAACGCAGCATGGTGGAAAAATCACCCATTTCCGCCATGGGAACCTCCGCCTCTATGCAGGTGAGAGTATCCTCGGCGGGATTCATACCCAGAACCCGCCCCCGCCGCTTGGTGATATCGCCCATGATGTCGCCGGTCGCATCGGTCGGCACCGTCACCTGCAGGGAACCGATCGGCTCAAGCAGCACCGGGGACGCCTGCGGTATACCGGCCTTATAGGCCAGAGACGCCGCGGTTTTAAACGCCATTTCAGACGAGTCCACCGGATGATAGGAACCGTCCACCAGCGTGGCCTTCACCCCCACCACCGGGAATCCGGCCAGTACACCTTTCTGGGCGCTGTCACGCAGGCCCTTTTCCACGGCCGGGAAATAGTTTTTGGGTACCGAGCCGCCGAAAACTGTTTCCTCGAACACCAGGTCGTCGCTGTCGCAGGGTTCGAATTCCACCCACACGTCGCCGAACTGGCCGTGGCCGCCCGACTGCTTTTTGTGCCGGCCCTGAACCTTGACCTTTTGGCGTATGGTTTCGCGGTAGGCCACCTTGGGCGTCTGCATGCTAATCTCCACGCCGAATTTATTTTTCAGCTTGGATGCGACCACATCCAAATGCTGTTCGCCCAATCCGGATAAAATCTGCTCATGCGTTTCGGTATTCATCGCAAAAGTGATGGTGGGATCTTCCTCCATCAGCCGCTGAAGGCCATAGGCTATTTTCTCCTCGTCCCCCTTGTTCTTAGCGGTTACCGCCATGGACAGGCTGGGCTTCTCGAAATTGATGCCGGGCAGCACCACCGGCCGGGCGGGTGCGCAAAGCGTATCGCCGGTGTTGGTGTCGGCCAGCTTGGCGACCGCACCGATATCCCCCGCGCCGATATACGGCGCTTCCTCCTGCTTTTTGCCCCGCACGACAAAGACCTTGCCGATCTTTTCCTGCTGGCCGGTGCGCATGTTGAGAAGCTGTGTATCCGGCGACACCTTTCCGCAGACCACTTTGAAATACAACAGCTTGCCCACGAATGGGTCAACCACGCTTTTAAACACAATCGCCGCCGTCTGTGCGTTTTCATTGACGGTCAATTCCACCGCGTTGCCGTCCAAATCCACCCCCTGCTCGCCGGCTACCGTTTCGGCCCAGGGAGCCAGCCAGCGCAGCCCGTTCAGCAGCTGGTCCACGCCCTCCAGCTCCATGGCCGATCCACAGAATACGGGGGCAATCTCACCCCGGCGCACGCCGGTGGCCAGACCCATAATGAGTTCGTCCGGCGTGAATTCCTCGCCGGAAAAGTATTTTTCCATCAGCTCCTCGCTGGTTTCAGCCACCGCCTCATTGATGGCGGTACGCAAGCCGTCCAGGCGGTGCCCCATATCCGGAATTGGCACCTCGGACGCTTTTCCGCCCGTGTATGTATAGGCTTTATACTCCAGCAGATTCACATAGCACTTGACTTGCCGGTCTTCCACATAAGGCACCACCACCGGGCAGACCATCGGGCCAAATTTAATTTTGAGCTCTTCAAACACCTTATAAAAATCGGCGTGGGAGCTGTCGAGTTTATTGATAAAAAAGATATTGGCAATCCCCTTTTTGCGGGCGGCGCGAAACCCTTTTTCCGCCCCCACCGTGACGCCGCTCTTACCGGACAATACGATCACCGCGCTGCCGGCGGCCCGCATACCCTCGCTCAGGCCGGCGGAAAAATCGAACAGGCCGGGCGTATCCAGCAAATTCATTTTGGTATCTTTCCACTCCACCGGCAAAAGCGCCATGGACACCGACGACGCCCGGCGTATTTCTTCCGGATCAAAATCACAAATGGTCGTACCGTCGGCAACCCGCCCCAGGCGGTCGGACTGGCCAGTTAAATAAAAGGCGGCCTCTGCCAGCGACGTTTTACCGCTTCCGGCATGGCCCACCAAGGCTATATTTCGAATATCTTTAGCTGCGTATTGTTTCACTGTGATTGACTCCTCTCATATTGGGATAATCGTGCCAATTCGGCCTGATTCGGCAGAAGTTGAGCAATTGTACACAAAATCTTTCTACACTCCGCCAATTGCTTTGATAATTATATCCTACCTGCTCTCCAATTTCAACCGGTAAATGCGGATGTTCATAAAAAAATTACCCGCGGCTCCAACGAAGCCGGGGTAATTTTAGATAATATGCACAAACTCTACGTCCGTTTGATAAGAGGCAGCAGCCAGGACAGGCCGGTGACGCCCAGCAAATACCATACCGTATGGAAAGCAGGCGCCGGCACGCCGTTGTAGAAGCTGAAAAACACGGTCAGGGCGAAACCCAGTACACAGCCGATCAGCTGCGCGGCCACGGCCAGGCGGCCACCAATCCGCAGGCGACGGCAATAAGCAATAGACTGCGCCATGCCCTGTATCCATCCATTGGAGCCGACCAGCGCCTCCCGGTCGGCATATTCCTCGCTCAGCAGGCGGACGTACAGGCGGCCAGCCGCCGCATCCAGCACCTCCACATAGTAGCGGTCGAGATCGTAGGACTGGCAGACCAGATCCTCCGTCACATTGGGATCACAGGTGCGGATCAGCAGGGTGATCCCCTCTTTGGTCAGGGCGCGGAGAGAATCCTCAATATCCTCGTCCGCAACATAACTGACCACGAACATGGCGGACAGTTCCCCGGCCGTGGAGAGATAGACAAGCTGCCGCTCGTCTCCCGTATAGCGGAGCTCATAATCCCGCGAGGGCACGTCCACGCCGTGGTTTTCCAGCAGCCGGCGGTTCCCCACCAGTACCCGGCGGCCGTCCACCCATCCGGACACGCCCATATCCTGCTCATATACCAGCGATTCCACCGGCTGGAGAATTTTTTCGTTATCCTCGATCACCCGGCGGAACACATTGGCCAGCGGTCCGCCCGCCATGATCGATACCGACGCCGCATCCATGATGGCGCGGTCGATACGGGTTCCCGAAAAAGTTTTGATGCCGTGCAGCAGCACACTGTTTTCAGGGAACAGGTCCACCGCATCCACCGTGAGGGCATGCGCATCGCCGAATTCCTCCACCGCGTCCCAGCCGGAAACCATCGCCCCCTGGGGCACCAGCTTACGGGACACCCGCCACAGCGGGAAATTGACCGCGGTCAGCATCCCTACCGGGGCCGCCACGCACACAGCGGCAGTCAGGACGGCAAAAGCCGCGAAAAAGGACCCGGAAAAAATATAAAACGCAATCCCCAGCAGCAATGAGGCCATCAGGCTGCAGGGCACGTAATACCGCATCCGTTCGTCGCCCGCGTCCTCGACATAGGAATGGCGCAGGAATCCTTTAAGAAAGTGGGACTTTTTAAAATAGCAGACATCCGGCGTGCCCATGGCCACAGCCGGCCGACCGATTTCCATCGCGTCCTGTGGGTCCTCCACCCGGCAGGCGGCCACCTTGTCGCCTTCATAGGATACCAGCCGGAAGTTATTGAGAATCCGGCAGACACGCCATTGCCGGCCCGCCGCGCCCAGCAGCAGGCCCAGCCCGGCAACCGCCGGAAACAGCAGGGGCGCCGTGTCCGGCATGCCGATCTCCTGCGTGTTGAACATCTGAACCACCGTATGCACCAGAGTGATCGACGAAGCGACCGCCAGCGGTGAATCTGCATCGGCCATCCCGTGAAACAGGCTTTTAAAGCCGCCCACAATGGAACGATGATTGACAGCCATTATGACGCCCAACAGCACCGCTGAAATGAGGATGTGCAGCACCGACACATCGAAAAACAGCAGGGACAAAAACGACAGCCAGAGCAGCAGCAGCTCGGGCACCGCCGAAGCGGCCAGCGTGATCCAGCCCACCCGCCGGCGGTATAGCAGTTCGCCGCGCACTGCGGCCGTTTCTTCATACCGGCTGTAGTCCTCGAGCTCCTCTTCCTCCGGTTCGGGCGGCGGGGCGGGCGGTTCCTCGGCGGGGTCGTTGATCTCTTCCTCGCCGGCCAGCTTCAATCCGGCCTCTT
>URYP01000004.1 GCA_900552115.1 uncultured Oscillospiraceae bacterium
CAGGGGAACCGCCAGCCAAATGCCGGTTACGCCCCAGAGCCGCGGTAACAGCAAAAGTCCGATGGTGACAAAGACTAGGGTTCGCAGGAAGGACAGGATGGCGGAGACTTTACCGTTCGACAGGGCGGTGAACATAGCCGACGTATAGAGGTTAAACCCGCAGAATAAAAAAGAGAACGAGAACAGAGAGAAGCCTTCCACAGCCAGACGGTAAACGGCGGAACCCGTATCCGCGAACAGGGCGGCTATGCCCCGGCCTCCCCACCAGGCCGCCAGGAATATCAAGAGGGAGACAGCCGTTACAAATCCCATGCCGATGTGAAAAATGGTTTTTTGCAGCCGGTCATGGCGGCGCCCATAATTAAATCCGATAACCGGCGCCACGCCAATGCCATAACCGAGAAACAGCGTGCTCAGCAGGAACTGAGAATAAATCAGGATGGTCATGGAGGCAACGCCCGTTTCACCCAGCTGGTCCATCATTTCCCGGTTAAAAAGGAATGCGGTGACGGCAGCGGCGAGCTGCCCCACCATTTCAGACGAGCCGTTGGCGCAGCAGGATGCCAGCATACGAAAATCCCACCGCGGCCGCGCCAGGGATAGTCCCGTTTTCTGACCGGAGAAATACATAAGTCCCGCCGCGGCGGGAATCAGGTAACCGACCCCCGTTCCCAGAGCGGCTCCCCGCACCCCCATTTGCAGGGGAACCATGAACACCCAGTCCAGCACCACGTTGGCGGCTCCGGCCGCCAGGCTCAGTACGCAGCCCAATCCGGGTTTTCCAGCGGTTACAAACAGATTTTGGAACAGGCCCTGCAGCATATTGGCCGGCAGGAAGACCAGCAGTACCGTCAGGTAATCCCGGCCATAGGGGAAAAGCCTCTCGCTGGCGCCGAGACTTCGAAGGAGCGGCTCCATAAACAGGGCACCGAAAAGGCCAAGCAGGATTCCCAGTGTCAATCCGGCCAGTAAAAGCAGGGTCAAATCCCGGTTGGCTTCCGCCTGACGGCCCTGTCCCATTTTACGTGATAAAATTGCGTTGCCGCCGGTGGCCAGCATGGCGGACAGACCGACGGTCAGGTTGATCACCGGGCAGACAATGTTGACCGCCGCAAGGGCGTCGGTATTCACAAGCCTGGCGATAAACAGGGTATCAACCATGGTGTACAGCCCCATAAAAAGCATCATGAACAGGCTGGGCGCGGCAAACCGCAGCAGCGTCCCTGTCTTGAAATCCTGCGCCAGCGCGTTATCCCTGCGCATCGTCGTCTCCTCGGCGGAGAATAAATCGCTGTGTAGGATACCCATACTCCACCAGCGGTTCCGCCGGTACAAATCCCAGCCGCTCCAGCTCCTCCCGGTATCCGGTATCCGCCCGGTCACCCTCCCGGAAAGTGGTGGTGCTGACCTCCCGCCCCGCCGGCAATTCCCGGAGAATGCGGCCGAGCAGCGCCCTGGAAACGCCCCGGTTCCTGTAGAGCGGATGACAGCCCATAAATTCAATGCTGCCGGTTTGGCGGGAAAACAATGCGGCCCCTACAGCCGTTTCCCCGTCTTTTAGAATCAGCGCCTGTCGTGCGTGGATGTGTCGCCTTAGTGCTTTCAGATAAGCGCTTTCCCTAAGATGCGGGAATCCGTCGATCACCATCCGGGTCAGCTCCATCCAGCAGGGGATATCCGCTTCCTCAGCAAAGGCGATCGCCTCCAGCTCCGCATTGGTGCCGGAAGGGCGGCTCTTATCCTCAAAATCCCATCGGAGCAGCAGCGGATAATACTCCGCTTTTTGCCGAAAGGTATGGGGCGGCATTTTGTACACCGCCGTAAACGCGTCGGTAAACGCCTGCTGGCTCTCATAGCCGGCCAGCAGGGCAATGTCGAGTACCGGCATCGGGGAGAATACAAGCTGTTTGGCCGCTTCCGTCAGTTTCCGCCGCCAAATATAGTCGTGGATGGTCATGCCGACGGTGCGCGTAAACTGGCGGTGCAGGTGATACTTGGAGTAATGGACCGCTGCGGCTACGTGGTCCAGATTCAGGTTTTCAGTCAGATGCGCCTCGATATAGGCGATGACGGAGGCCACCTTTTCTATGGTTTCCTCAGGCATATCGCTCCCACCCTTCGGCGGTTTAGTATACGCTGTTTTCAACAGGAAAGTTTCATATTTCTTGCTGTTCCGTCCTCTGAGAATGGCGTTTACAGCTCCCCTGCCCGCAGGGCGCGCTGTATAGCCGGCATAATGAGGATCGCCAGCAGGCCGCCGGCCACTGCGGTGAACAGCTGCGGAAACGAAAACATTCCGGATAGGGCCGCCGCTTGTGGGGCGGGCAGGCGCAGCAGCGGCACAGCCAAGCGGACAATCCCCAGATACAACACCGCACATTTCGCCAGGGCGCCAGTCGTCAGGGCCAGTCCATAGGCCGCGCGCCGTAGCAGGCGGCGGTTGTTCCCCAAGATATGCCACAGCAGGCTGAGGACGGCGTTGCCCAAAGCGATCAGGGGGATGATGGCCCAAAGAGGACCAATGCCAAAAAACTTTGCCAATACGGGGGACATCACGGCAACCGTCAGCCCGCTGGACAGCCCGCCCGCCATCACGGACAATATCAGCATAAGGTTGACCAAGGATCCTGTTACCAGTGTATTGCCAAGCGATGTAGTGGTCGCCTGCAGGACGATGAGCAGCGCCATACAGGACGCGGTTTTGGTGATCCAGAGAATACGCGCATTCCTTTTCATAAAACCCTTCCTTTCCTCTTTACAGAACATCAAAAGTGTACTAGGATGGAAGGGTATAATCGGTTGCGTGTGCAACATAGGAGGCGCGTTTATGGATGCTTTGGCCAAATCGTCCCTGTTCGACGGGATTGCCCTCCGCGCCATCCCCGGCCTTGTTTCCGGGTTGGGGGCGGTTACAAAATCCTATGACAAGGGGGAAATGATCCTGTGGGAAGGGGACCGGACCGATAGGGTGGGCATTTTGCTGTCAGGCCGCGCCCGCTCCACGAAAACCGACCCGCACGGCCGTCAGGTGATTGTCACGCTTTTGGAGCCGGGAAGTTATATCGGCCTCCTGCTTGCCGCCAGCGGGGGACGTCCCAGTCCGGTTTCCGTGGAAACCCTGGAGTTTGCAAGGGTGTTGTTTATGCCGCTGAGCCCTCTTATATCGCGGCGGGAAATTCCGGGACAAGAGCGTCTGATGACAAACCTGATGCGGGATTTGGCGGGAAAAGCGCTGCTCCTGCACGACCGCAACGACTGCCTGATCCGGTCCAGCATCCGGGATAAAGTGCTCACCTTCCTTGCCAGGGAGGCGGAAAATGCCGGAGCGCGCGCATTTACGGTGCGGATGAACCGGGAGGCTATGGCGGATTATCTCCATGTGGACCGCAGCGCCTTATCGCGCGAGCTTTCCCACATGCAGCGGGATGGGCTGATTACTTTCCATAAAAACCGCTTTCAGCTATTATAAAACGAAGTCCCCGCCCTGTACAGGGCAGGGGCTGAGGCAATTAGTAAGCGCCGGTGGATATAAACCGGCAAGTTATAAGAATTATAGAGCCGTTCCCCGGGTGGGGACGAAGAATCGGTCCATGGATACGCCCTCCCGTTCCAACAGCCATATTTTTTTGCAAATGCCGCCGGCATAGCCGGTCAGGCTGCCGTTTGTTCCCACTACGCGGTGGCAGGGAATCAGGATAGAGATGGGATTGTGGCCCACCGCGCCTCCCACTGCCTGGGGGGATACTCGTTTGCCGCTTTGTTCGGCAAGCCGCTTCGCCATTTTACCGTAAGTCGTCACCTCGCCGTAAGGAATCCGGCAAAGCATATTCCAAACCGCCTGCCGGAAGGGGCTGCCGCGTGGGGCAAGCGGCGGGATACAATCCGGCCGCCTGCCGGCGAAATAGGCGTCCAGCCAGTCCCCGGCTTGATCAAACACCGCCAAATTTGCCGCCTGCGCGTCACCGGGCAGGGTAGAACCAAAATATTTCTGGTTCTCCAGCCATAGGCCGGTGATGGCCTCGCCGTCACTGGCTATGGTCAGTAGTCCCACCGGGGACGCATACGTCGTGATATACGGGCGGTGGTTCATGCCAAATCACATCCTTTTTAAGCTGGCACCTTTCATCTGTATTCAGTCTAGCAGAAGCCCTTCAATAAAACAATAAAAAGATAAAAGGAGCCCGGTTTTAATAGGCGGTAAAAGGCTTATACTAAAGGGGGGAGGGGTGAGTGTATGACAAAAACCATTTATCTGGCCGGGGGCTGCTTCTGGGGAGTGGAAAAATACCTGTCCCTGATTCCGGGAGTGCTGGAAACAGAAGTCGGTTACGCCAACGGCAAAACAGCAAATCCAACCTATGAAGAGGTGTGTTATAACGATACCGGACACGCGGAAACGGTCAGGGTCGTATATGATGCCAGCCGGCTCCCACTTAGAGAACTGCTGTTCAGATTCTTTGATGTCATCGATCCCACATCTGTCAATAAACAGGGACATGACACCGGCGTGCAGTACCGTACCGGTATTTATTATACGGAGCCGGAGGATAAGCTGGACATTCATAGTGCGCTCGCCGCTTTGCAGGCGCAGTATGAAAATCCCGTAGTGGTGGAGGTCCGGTCGCTTGAAAATTTTTATCCGGCGGAAACCGGTCACCAACGATACCTGGATCAGCATCCGGGTGGATACTGTCATATTCCGGCCGGAGCGTTTGAACGGGCGAAAAAGCCTGTGGCTTGTGAAGCACAGGCCGACCTAAAGCGTCGTCTGACGGAACGGCAGTACCATGTTACACAGGAAAATGGAACCGAGCCGCCGTTTCAAAACGAATACTATGACGAATTCCGGCCAGGGCTTTATGTGGATATCGTGTCGGGAGAACCACTGTTTGTATCAGGGGACAAATTTGAATCCGGCTGCGGCTGGCCCAGCTTTACAAAGCCGGTTGATCCGTCAGCCGTAGCAGAAAAGACCGATACCAGCCATGGTATGCTCCGGACGGAGGTGCGCGGAAAAAACAGCGACGCGCATTTGGGTCATGTATTCACTGACGGTCCCTCAGATAAGGGAGGACGGCGTTACTGCATCAACAGCGCGGCGCTGCGGTTTATCCCAAAGGAGCGGATGGCGGTCGAAGGCTATGAAGCGTATCTGCCGTATGTTGGGGAATAAGATTTTAAAAAGGAACCGGCTGTTAAAAACAGCCGGTTCCTTTTTGCCGGTAAACATTTTAATGGTCTATGGTTCAGATAGTCACGAAAAATCGGCCTTGCCCTCTTTTAAGCCGGTGACGACCTCAGCAATACGCTTTTTGGCATCGTCCGAAGTCGTGCATCCCTGAATATAGTCGACAATGGAATCTCTTTTGGCTTGTGTTAAGCCTCCAAAGGTGTTCATGGCCTCGGGCGATTGGGCGAGCCGCATTCCAAAACCAAGCGGCAAATCTTTTCCCTGCGGATTTTTTCCGACCCCGACAAACGGCACATTTGTATTCATAGCGAATCCTTCTTTCCGGTTTTATACTCAGTGTTTCCAAAAGCTGGCGTAATATGAGTCCATCCCGGAAGGAAACAGCGCGAGGCTCTAAATAATCGCCGTCTATCTACGGGTATGAAAAAACGGTTGAAGCTTGGTCATTCCAAAAAGAATGTTCCAAAATTTCAACCGTCGTTTATTATGGAAAGATAGCATAAAATAGATGCTGTGAACGTATTAGATTGAACTCACGTGATTTTAATGTCCAAACTGCGCTTTAATGCGCTCATTGATTCGGGCGTCCATGGCCGGGATTACCTTTAGGTCTTCTTCTCTTACAGAGATTTCCGCAATGTCTGCCTTTGCACCGTATTGAGGAAAATTGATAAGCCAATACCCTTCTGTACGCTGCTCTAAACAGATCCACCCCTACATTCCTTTGTGCACACCATCATCGGCATATTCTTTTTTTCTACAATTACTTCAACGCAGTCCATCATTTTCATTTTAATCACCTCCATATGGTGTTGTCATTTGTATTTGACCATTAGGATAAACCATCCACCCGGTCACAAACGACACGGTTTGTTGCTTATCTTTTCGCGGAATTTCTACACGAATACTTATCCGTTGTCCGTCTTTATTTAGTTTACCTAGTGTGTATTCCCCCGATACATATTTATCTAAAGCCTGCTTTTCAAACTCTTTCTGTAACCACTGTGAATCGTCGATGCTATAGCCCCAACTTTCAAACATTTTCTGCTTTCCGTGCTTATACGCATTTTCAGTATCAAAAAGGTACGGGTCAAATTTAGGTGACAAAAAAGATCGCCTGTTTTTTTGAGGGTAATTTGAACCCACGTACCCGCAAAAAGTTGGTAGCGACAGCGAGCCGCCGCGAGGGCGTTTACAACTGAGCAGGCGAGCAAAGCGTGACTTTTTGCGGAAAGGAGGAATGACGGAGCGATATGAGAAATCCCCAGCCGAATGGCTGGGGATTTTAAATGGAGCATAGTCCATTTCGACGTGGTGCGGGAGATGGGATTTGAACCCACACTCCGGAGAACCGGCTCCTAAGACCGGCGCGTCTGCCATTCCGCCACTCCCGCATGTACCGACAGCTAGTATAACACAAAATGGTTCCGGAGGCAATGCCCAATTCTTTGGGCATTGCCTCTATAAATAGCTTATTCATTTTGTAAGAACATCCACCCGGTTTTGCTTGTCTGCTTCGACAAATCATGCTATACTAAAGCAACAGCACTCTTTAGTCATATATTGCTGGAAATGGGAGGAGAAATTATGCAAAAACACGGATCTGCCAAACGACTGACGGCGGTATTCAGCAGCCTGCTCATGCTGCTGACCATGCTGGCGCCGCTGTCTTCGCTGGCACTGGGTGACGAGGATGAGTATACCGAAGTCCTCAACTTTTCACAGTTCTTAGGAACCTATCGGTCGGGCGTTAATAACAACAATATTTATGCCGACTGGACTCAGGGTGACAGCGTGCCCAAAAATATAACGGATGGACATGAGCTTAAAAACTTGCGCCTTCAGCTCAAATTCACGCTGAGCAAACCGGACAATGTACCGGAGAAGGCCAGTACCTGGAACAAAAGCGGGTGGATTAAGCTGCGTTCCAGCGATGGCCCTAATAAAAAGGAAAACAACTACGGGTGGAATATTTCATCTAAATCGGTCAGCCCGCTCCGGTTACATACGGGGGAGAACGAGTTGCTGATTCCCCTGGTCAACCAAGAGGGCGACGGCTATGATGTGACGAAAACAGGAGATATGGATTGGACCAAGGTGGATCGGATCATATTCGTTGTCGATGGCAGCTCGATGAAAAAAGGTGTGAACGACCACACCATGACGGTCACCTGCGCACGCATTGTGGATATCGGCGAGCAGCCTGACCCGGTGCCGACCATTGAGATGCCCACGATTTTCAGCAACCAGATGATGTTCCAGCAGAATAAGCCGATGGCGGTCTGGGGCAAGACGGAGGCCGGGGAGACGATTGAGGTGGCCATGGCCAAACAGGGAGAGTCCACAGCCCTGCAGACCAAAACGACCACGGCGGACAGCAGCGGACAGTGGAAAGTCACCTTGGACGCCATGAAAGCCAGCTATCAAAAATACACTATGACGGTCACGGCCAAAAAAGACGGTGCGGTGACCAAAACAAAAACCATCAGTCAAATCCTGGTCGGCGAGGTGTGGGTGGCCGCTGGCCAGTCCAACATGCAGCTACCGGTCAGCGACGACTTGTATGCGGAAGAATACGCCAACGCGGCGGACAATGACCATATCCGCCTGTTCCTGGAGCCGGGCTATCCGTTCGGTGAAAAAAACGAGCAGCCGCTGGATCCGGAGGACGATATCCCCGGCGCCTACTGGGGGAGCGGTGCGGACGACGGCGATGTGCTAGCGGTATCCTCGGTCGGCTATCATTTCGCTGTGGAGATGCAGAAAAAACTGAACGTCCCCTTCGGCATCCTGTATACGCCGGTCGGTGGTTCGGTAATCGAGGCGTGGATTCCCCGCGACGCCATTGATAATGACGCCGAATACAAGGCCTTTCTCAAAGGTAAGGGAAAATACTGCGACGAAAACAACTGGCCGGCGCAGGGTAACCGGATGTCGGCGCTTTATAACCAGAAAATCGGCCCCCTGAAAGGCTATAATGTCGCGGGAACCATTTGGTACCAGGGCGAAAGCAACGAAAACGAGGCCGACATGTACGGCCACGCGCTGACCCTGATGCGGGATACCTGGAATGAGGTGTTCGGCTATACCACGGGCAGCGACGACATGCCGTTCGTATTCACCACTGTGGAGCCGTGGATCACCCATCTGGAGGATCCCCAGCATTTGGCCTATCTGTCCGAAGGCATGTACGACGGCTGGAAGCTCAACGAGCAGCGCAACATGGCCATGATTACCATATATGACCTGCCGCTCTATTTTATCAACCGCAACGGCGTATCTTCCGATCCCATCCATCCCCGGCATAAGCAGCCGGTGGGGCAGCGGTTTGCTACAGCGGCCTACAATATGGTCTATGAAGACGCCGCGGCGGAATACACCGCCCCGGTGTTCAAAAGCCTGACACCCGGCGATGAAGATCAGGATGGAATCAACGATTATATCGATGTGACATTCGATCATGTGGGCGATGGCCTGCAGGTGATCAACGCTGTATACGACGGCGATGGTTTCGGCAACAATAAGGGTGACGGACTGGGCGTGCTGAGCGAGACGGAGGATCTTCATGGGTTTGCGATCGCCGGCACCGGCGGCGTCTATGTGGACGCCAAGGCCCGGATTATTTCGAAGGATACCGTGCGGGTATGGAGCGACGGCCTGAAAAATCCGGCGAACGTCACCTATAATTTCTATACCTATTACACCGGCGGTACCCTGAAAAACTCCGTAGGGATTCCCGCGGTGCCTTTCCGCAGCGACCGGTCGGCCACGGCGGCTTACTTCAACGCGCAGGACTGGAAATATGCGGACGCCAATGTCTGGACCTGTTTCCCGAAAGAGGTTAACGGCAGCACCCTCAACTGGGCGGATTTCCTGCCCTCGTGGGTGAGCGGCGCAATTTCCGGCGCAAAAGCCGACTGGGCCTATGACAAGGACGTGAAGGCTGAGGGTAAAGCCTCCCTTAAAGTTACCTATACGCCGGACAGCACCAAAACCGTTGGTATTGGCCCGGTGATGGGGTTGCTCAATGTAACCAATCAGTTCGAAAATTTTGATACCATAGCTGTCTCGATTAAAAACAGCGACGCGCGTGCAAAACAGCTCATGCTGCTGATTAAGGCGAACGGTAAAGTATATCAGGCGTCGCTGTCAGAGGATTTTGCCGCCACGGCGGACAAGACGGCCACGGTGGCCGCTTCTTCCGATTTTACCACCTATACCTTCAGTCTGCGCCATCTTACGGATGAATCCGGAGCGCTGCTGACCGATACCGACGCCATCCTGAAAAACATTGAGCAGCTCCAGTTCACCTTTGCCGACGATCAAGCCGGCACCGTGTATCTGGACGATGTGCGTTTCGGGTTCCTGTACGACGCGAATGTAGACAAGAGCATGCTGGAGCGGGAGCTGGATTGGGATATCGACGAATCCCTCTATACGGCGGATTCGCTGACGGCCTATACCTCCTCGAAACAGGCTGCGCAGGCGGTATGCGACGATCCGGTGGCTACCCAGAGCCAGGTAAACCGGATGGCCCAGACGCTCAAGGAGGCACGGCTGTCACTGGTCGAAACAAATGTGGTTACCACGTTCTCGGCGTTTGAAAAGACCTATGCGGTGGGCGATGGCGGCCAGCAGAACCTGTATGCCAACTGGACGCAGTCGGATGTGGCGCCGATCGACCTGACCAAATACGATATGAACCAGCTGCGGCTGCAAATTAAATTCACCCTGACCAAACCGGACGATCTGGAAGAAACCGTGGATATGTTCAACCATTATGGCTTCATCAAGCTGCGGTCGCTGGACGCGCCGGGAGAAAACAACTATGGCTGGCAGTTTACCACCAGCGATACCAATAAAATGCGGCTGCACGCCGGGGACAATGAGCTGTCTATCCCGCTGGTTAATAAGGCTGGAGACGGATATACCATACTGAAAACCGGCAACATGGACTGGACCCAGGTCAACCGGATCATTATGATGGTATCCAGCGACTCCATGAAAGGCCGGGAGGGCGAGTTCACCCTGGAAATCACCGATGTCAAAATCGTCAATCTGGCGGTCAACGGGGAAAAGAAAGCGGCGCTGAAAGCTGTAATTGACCAGACGGTCGA
Source organism: uncultured Oscillospiraceae bacterium (assembly GCA_900552115.1). GTDB lineage: Bacteria > Bacillota > Clostridia > Oscillospirales > Acutalibacteraceae > UMGS1474. The sequence continues at coordinate 10,309 of URYP01000004.1, forward strand.
TACCTCCGGCGACACGGCTAAAGCCGAGGCTTATACCCGCGCCAAAGCGTATGCGCAGGCAGTATACGACGATGAAATGGCCTCCCTCACGGAGATCGTTGAGGCACAGGCCCGGCTGGAAATCGCCATAGCCGTGCTGGGTGGGGCGTCCTTTACGCCGGCCAATAAAACGGCCCTGATAGCCCTGATGGATGAGAAACTGGATGAAAGCCGCTATACGGCGTCTTCGTGGCGGGGGTATCAGAGGGCGTTGACAGCCGGCAAAGCCGTTATGGACAACGATTACGCATCCCAGGCTGTCGTGGACGACGCGGTGGATACGTTGAAAAAAGCGCGCGGCGGACTGATCGAAAACCAGCCGGTGGATACGTCCGAACTGGAAGCCCTGGTCAACGAAACGATAGATTTGACGCCCTATACGGCGGCTTCGGTCAAAAATTATCAGGATGCCGTGAAAGCTGGCCAGGCGATTCTGGACAGCACGTCACCGACACAGGTGCAGGTCAATAACGCGGTAAAGGCCATCAAAGCCGCTAAGGATGCGCTGAAAGAGGCGCAGCAGGGAGATCCTGCCGATATCAGCGTAGCGTTTTCCAAGAACCAGGGAACCTATCAGCACCTGTTGTATGGTACGCAGTTCTACACCGATTGGAAGGCGGGAGACGGTTTGTCGGCTTCTAGCGTGTCCGGCGGCGGCGCCAACCTGTCGGGTTCGGCGGAAAACGGCGCCAACCGCAGCTTATCCCTGCAGGCTACCGTCACATTAACCGCTTTAAAGGACGGCGTGGATCTCACAGCCTGCTGGAAACAGATTGGTTTCCGCCTGCGCTCCACGACCATCAACAGCAATGAAAAAGCGGCGCAGTTCTATATGATAACACCGAATGACGTCAAGATGGAAAACGGAACGTTTACCGTGTCCATCCCGCTGTCTTCCATTGTGACTGAAAATATTGACTGGGCCGATGTAAAAGAGCTGAATGTTTTATGTGAGCTGCTGGATCCGTACCGGCTGGGAGCGGAAGGAGATTCTGACGCGCTGACCTTTACGCTGGCGGATGTAAAGATTGCCGCCACGAGTGGCGTGTCGGTGGATAAATCGAAACTGGTTGGTGCCATTGCGGATGCCAAGGCCAAACTGGACGATGGCAAAACCTATACCGAAACCACTCTGAACGCGCTGAAGGCGGCGCTGGAAACGGCCAAAACCGTCAATAGTCGTCCGGAGGCTACGCAGCAGGAGGTCAACAATGCCCTGTCGGCCCTGGAAACCGCCATTGCCGGTCTTCGTGAGGAATCCCCGTCCGCCGACAGGACTGCGCTGAACGCGGCCATGCGGACAGCGGAGGAGATACAGACTGATGGTAAGGTCTATTCGACGGCTACAGCAGCGGCTCTGCAAGCCGCTTTGACAGCGGCCAAAAACCTCCCGGCCAACGCTGTACAGGCGCAGGTGGACGAGGCCAAAGACAGGCTCAACGAAGCGATTGCCGGTCTGCGTTATACCTTGGGCGATGTGAACGGGGACGGTAAGGTCCGCGCGGAGGATGCGCTGTTGGCGCTGCAAGCTGCGACGAAGAAAATTACCTTGACTGAGATACAGCAGTATGCGGCCGATGTGGACGGTAAAGACGGCGTCACCGCGGCGGATGCCCTTATGATTCTGCAGGCGGCCACAAGCAAAATTACACTGGTATAATCGACCAATGGGAAGCCCCGGCAGGGGGCTTCCCATGTCGTTTTCAGGTATTAAGAGGAGCTGCTTTATATGAAAAAACTGTATGTTCGTCGGTGGCTGGCGGCGTTATCATCCGTCCTGCTGTTCGCGCAGACGGGAGCCGTAAGCGGAGGCGTTCTGGCTGAGACCAGCGAACAAACCGTGGTGCGGTTTTCTGCTTCGGATACCACCACCCAAAAATTGATGTATGGCTATTCCTTCTACACCGACTGGAAAACCGGAGACGGGCTGGATACCGTCGGGGCGGATTTATCCGGTACGGCCGATAACGGTGCCCACAAGAAAGTGTCGCTAAAGGCCACGGTTACCTTGACCGCACTGGATGAATCGGTGGACGTAGCCTCCTGTTGGAAACAATTGGGGTTCCGTCTGCGTTCCAGCCATGTGGGAAACGAGGAAAAGGCCGCTGATTTTTACGATATCCTCCCTGCGCAGACCACCATGGCCGGGGATTCCATTGAGGTGGATATTCCTCTGTCGGCCATAGGAGAAGGCAATATCGACTGGACGGATGTACGTCAATTAAATGTGACCTGTACCGTGGCCGATACATACAAGCTGCCCGGTGAAGGCAACAGCGATAAAATCCAGTTTGCCTTGTCCGGCGCCCGCATTGTGCGGGAAGTCACCGTCGGCGCCGTGGATAAGGACGAATTGACGGAATTGATAAACGCCTCGATCAATGACGCCGAGTATACGTCCGAGTCGTTGGCGGCCTACAAGCAGGCAGTGGAAGCCGGTAAGACTGTAAGGGACAACCCCGCGGCAACTCAGGAACAGGTAGACAGCGCGGCCAGAGCGATTAAAACCGCCCGTCGGGCGCTGGTTTCCACCAAAGAAACCTATAAGGGCACGCTGCGGGCTTTACTGGACGAGGAATGCCCTACGGAGGGATATACCGCTGATTCGCTGGCCGCGTATCAGGCCGTACTCGATGCGGGACAGCCGGTCGTATCGGATACGGACGCCACCCAGCAGCAGGTCAATCAGGCTGTGATGGATATTATGACGGCCAAAATGAATCTGACCCCGGCTGTTCCGGATGAACAATTTCAGAGCCTTGTCACCTTCAGCGGATTCAACAATACTTGGAACACGCTCAATTCCGGCCGCAATTTTTATACGGATTGGAAAACCGGCGACGGTCTGACCGACGCCAACAGTGACCAGCCGGGTTTTGACGCTTCCGGCGCGGCCGACAACGGCAGCGATCCGTTAGTCTATCTGCAAATGCGGGTGGCGTTTACGGCCTTGTCTGCGGATGCGGATGCGGAAACCTGCTGGAAACAGATCGGCATGCGGCTGCGGTCTTCAGCGGTGGATAAAAAGGAACAGGCCGCGGATTTTTATTATATAAAAGCCGATATGCTTGTGCCGCAGGAGGACGGGAGCTATCTCGTGCGCATCCCGCTTCGAGCCATGAGCACGGGCAGTATTAACTGGGCGGATATCAAACAGCTGAACATTCTGGCTGAGGTCAACACGCCGTATCTGATCACCGGCAGCGACGGCAATCCCAAAACCGGAAACAGTGAAAAGATTTGTTTTACGCTGGGACAGGTACAACTGGTGAAAAAGATTGTACAAAGCAAGGGTGACGTGAACAACAGCGGTAAAGTCACAGCGGAGGATGCGCTGCTAGCCTTGCAGGCAGCAACGAAAAAAATAACGCTGAATGCCATTGAAACAGACGCCGCGGATGTGGATGGAAAAGAAGGGGTGACGGCGGCGGACGCGCTGCTGATCCTGCAATATACCACTCAAAAAATCGATAGCCTGGAACGGGAGGAAAAGAAAATGGTGGCTTTCACTTTCGACGACGGGCCCTCGGAGAACACGGCTGCGTTTTTGGATGCCCTGAAAGAGCGGAATGTCCATGCGACGTTCTTTGTGATTGGCAAGCAGGCGGAACAACATCCCGAACTGGTGGCCCGTATGGCGGCAGAGGGGCATGAGGTAGGTAACCATTCCTATTCTCACGATGGTTTCAACATTACGACTCGTGACGAGATGATTGAAGATTATGGAAAATGCAGCGATTTGATCGAGCAGTACACCGGTAAACGTCCAACCCTTATGCGTGCCGTTGGCGGTACCTCGGTAGAGGCGATCAGTGATTATGTGAAGGAGCAGGGCCTGCGTCTGTGCGGCTGGAAAGGCGGCGGCGACGATTATAACCAAACCGATAAGGATGTGGTCGTCAACTTTTACATGAAAGACGGAAAATGCACCATTTCCGACGGCGACCTCGTGTTGCTGCACGAAAATCATGCCTCATCGGTGGCCGCGGCGCTGGAATTGATCGATAGACTACTGGCCGATGGCTACGAGATTGTGACGGTACAGGAACTGCTGGACGCGCGCGCAAACGGCGGCACTTCTGGTACCCTTTATGACCGTGTGGTTTCGCTGGACTAAAGGTAACGCATCAATCAGGCCGCCTCCCAAAGGGAGGCGGCCTTTACCATATTTTCACAGTATGGCAGATATTTGTGAGGCTAATGTGTAATAAATGTGCATAGCTTTTGTCCTGCACAACCTGTATAATGAATGATGGACCTAAAAAGAAGTTAAAAGGAAGAGATGTGAAAAGGATGAAAAAACGGTATTTTCGGCAAGGAATCGCACTGATCAGCGCACTGGCCATGGCTTTCTCCTGCGTGGGAGCCTCCGCGCAGACGATGGAGATCAACAGGGAACCTGGGCAGGACAGCCAGCCAAGCGCCGGGATAGCGTATGAGCCGCTATCGAGTCTCCCGCAAAACATCCAATCGCTGCTGCCCGAGGCCAAGGCCGGGGATGTGATCGTTCCCAGCGACAACGCCTATGAGCTGACGGTGAAGCACGCGGACGGCACGTACACAACGGAAGTATACGCGGCCCCGGTCAAATACGAGGATGAATCCGGCGAGACGCAGTATGTGGATACGTCCATGAAAGCGCCCTCGCTTTGGAGCCGGCTGGTATTCAACCCGACCTACCGCAGCGATAACGGCTATGTGTCGCTCGCCTACGCCTCTAAGGCGGCCAAAGGCGTGGGGGTGGACGATGCGTTCACCCTGTCCATCCCGCAGCGGGACGGGCAGGAAGCCGCTGAAAGCACCACGGCGGAGGACGGCTCCGGCAAAATCATTTATCCGAACGCCTTCGGCGAGAATACCTACGTGGAATACATCAACACCCACGCGGGCTTCAAAGAAAACATCGTGCTGGAAAAGAACATCGGGCAAAACACGTTTGATTTTGAGTGGAAGTCGGAAACCCATGTGCCGGTGCTGACCGCGGACGGGCAGGCGATCCGGATTGTGTCCAAAGCCGATCCGGAGCAGGAGGATTACACCATCTCGCCGCTGTATGTGTACGACTCGTTCGATCCGACGACGTCGGAAAACCCCTATTCGCACAAGCATTGGACGGACGACTGCCGGTATGAGGTGATCGAGCAGGAGGAAGGCTCCTATATACTTCGCGCCGTCGTGTCGGAGGAGTACCTCAACCACCCGGAAACGGTGTATCCGGTGACGATCGATCCGTCGGTGAACGCCAACGCCGCCGCTTCCAATGTGGATGACGCGTATGTCAAACAGTCGGCCCCAAATACGAACTATGGTAAACAGGATTTTTTACAGTTCGGCTATGCGGGCGGCAAGATGTATTCGTTCATCATGTTTAACCAGCTGCCCAACCTGCCGGCCAACACCATCTATACCAGCGCTCATATGAAGGTGACGTACCGGACAGGACAGAATACGCCGGCCCAGATGAAGGTCTCCATAAATGGCTGCAACGACAGGTTTACATTGAGAGAAGGGGAAGTAACCTGGAATACGCGTCCCTATGGCAAGGCGGTGCAGGCCTCGGTGCTGCCGAAAATTACGAACGGATATTTGGATTCCTTAGACTGGAACATATCGAGTTTGGTGAGAAGCTGGTATACCTATGATTATAATAATGGCATCGTGTTCCACTACGCGAACGAAACGTACAACGACTACAACAGCGTGGTATCGTCGGAGGGGGACGCGGCACGTTCGCCGAAGCTGACGATCAATTATATGGTACCGGCGTCTACGCAGACGGCGGGGATTACAAACAATACCTATTACTATATCCGCAACAAGGCGACGGGGAAATACCTGGACATTTCAGGCAGTACGACAGATATAAATCAGTGGGGTTTTAACGCAACCCCGAATCAGCTGTGGAAAATCAGTTATGAGGGAAGCGGTTGTTATTCGCTGACATGCCCGCGCTATCCCAACAAGCGGTTAACATCACTGGATACCGTATTCCCTTCTCAGACAACTGTTTCAGACAGTAACGGGGAGATGAGCCAGCGGTTTTACTTTATCCCGGATGAAAACGGTTACTTCCGGATAGCGCCGCGTATCCAAAACTTCCATGCGCTGGAGGTAGAAAATGCCAGCACGGCATCAGGGGCGATCGTGCAGGCGAATGCCTATTCAGGGGCGGATCACCAGCGATGGGCGCTGGAGAAATATACGCTGTCGGTGACAGCGCCCCAAAGCCAGATCGTGGTGGGCGAGACGATGCAGATAGGCAAAAACAGCACCGCCCTGGCGATCACGTGGTCGTCCAGCGACAAGAATGTGGCCACGGTCAGCAGCGACGGCAAGGTGACCGCAAAACTTGCTGGGGTAACAACGATAACAGCAAAATGTACTGAAAAACCGAGTATATCTTCAACCTGTGAAATCCGCGTAAATCAAACACTCACAGGTGCGGATACCTATATTACTGACCCAGATATACGCGATACGATAATAAATGCAAAAAATATGTGTGATATTGCGCATAACATGTATCTGTCAGGAACCATTTCGTATTCACAAGAACAGGATATTAAAAAAAGCGCGGAATATGCGGCGGATCTAGCAAGAGCGGACTTTGTGGTTGTTAATGATAAATCGAATTTTGTGTATCAGTATTTTAAGGGCAGAAATTATAAAAATGGTGATTTGTATCCTTTTACGCGTGATTTGGTATATAATGAAACCAATCCCATGAAGGGTTTAGATGTCATGATAGTCCAGCGCGGCATGCAGGCCATAGGGATTTTTGAGCCGGACGAAGATTACAACTTTGGAACCTATGATTATGAAACTTATACTGCCGCCGCTGCCTATCCAAACCTGCTATTGAACAAAAAGTTTGATACGGAATCCTATCTGGGCATATTTAGTATTTCGACCAGTTCCATGCGTACGCCTCAGTGGCTTTTAAATTTACAGGAGTATTCCAGGCAGCATAAACAGGTACAATTGGCGGTTGCGGCTCGTGCTCAGGCAAGCATCGAAGTAGGCATTAAAAATGGCGGGCCAAGTGGCAATCATTATGGCAGAGCGGATGTTTTGCGAGACCGGGGGACTCATAGTGTGATTTGGGAGATAAAGCATGAGCATCCAGACAATCTTCAAAAAGGAAACAGTCAGTTAGGTCGTTATATAAGTGCTGCCGACAATAATATACAAAGTTTTTCCACTCCTTTACGACGAGGATATGATTTTTCCACATTTTATATTCCGTATAGTTCCACCACCTGCTTGGAAATAAAAAGTACAACTGTTGAAGGATTGGTTTTTTATAAGGAAATTCCCGTTCCCACTCCGACGCCTTCGTATGCGGAGGTACCGTTTCCGGAAGCACAAAAGGAGTACGAGTATCAATTAAAGCCGATTCCCTTAAAAGCAATGGTTGCCGCAGGAGTATCTATTGTATTTATCGCGGGCGAACTATACATATGGTTTCAGAGTGGTGGGGCTATCCCGTTTGATGAGGGATTAAGAAATTTAGAAAAGGTCTTAAGATACGCATACGCGTAAATTAAAATAAAGGGCGCACATAGATGTATACTGTGTTTTATTAAATCGGAGGAAAATATGAAAACCTATACTTATACCGTTGAAGAAGCAAATGGGGATATCCATACAGGAACGAGTACTCAAAGAATATTGGATATTGTTGATGTCCGCCGTAAGCAAAATCCAAATTGTGAGGAAATCCATTATAGCTTTTTTGAACTACTTACATTACAAATTTCGCCTCAAATCCGGAATGCGCTGGGAATGGAATTATCAAAATCGTATACGATACTATGTCCGGATAATCTATTTATTAAGGAAGACAATTGTTTTTATATTTTAATTTACCTAACAGGAAAGGATGCTTCGGAATATTTCTGGGTAAAATGTGATTCACAATATGATTCCGAAATACTGAATAAACAAATTAGTGGACTATCATTTCTGCTTTGTGATAGTAAAACGCATAAAGCTTGCGATGTGCAGCGATTTGGATATAGTCATCATTTAGTAGGCATCGACTCTATAAAGTATTCGTTTGAATTAAACGCACAATCCAATGATCCGTCCCGGTTTGAAAGCGATTATCCGGATGTCATCTTAAAAGTGCGAATGAAATCGAAGGTAACGGATGCGATAAAGGATGAGATTTACGGTCTGGTCACCCGGTTTATACAATCCTGGAATGAACAAGCTGACGAATTTTCTCAAATACATGAAGCGCAGCTGCAGGACAAAAGCCCCAACAAGTATACTGTCTGTGTGTATATTGACTTTGGCAGCAGCGATCCAGCGTCTTTAGAAGGACTTTTTCATTATTTGACGGAACATAATGATCGTATTAAAGAAATAAACATTTAGAAACGGCTAAAAGTCAAATTTTGAAACAAAATGTTTTGCATTAAAAACCATGAATAAGCCGTGGCTGCATGAACTGCCGCAGCCACGGCTTATTCATGCACGGCATCAGGGGCGATCGTGCAGGCGAATGCCTATTCAGGGGCGAATCATCAGCAGTGGTCTTTGGAGAAATATACGCTGTCGGTGACAGCGCCCCAAAGCCAGATCGTGGTGGGCGAGACGATGCAGATAGGCAAAAACAGCACCGCCCTGGCGATCACGTGGTCGTCCAGCGACAAGAATGTGGCCACGGTCAGCAGCGACGGCAAGGTGACCGGGTGCAATCCCGGCACGGCGACCATCACCGCCAAAGCAGCCAACGGGATGACGGCCAGTTGTTCGATAAGAGTGAGACATGCAGACCCATTCTATCCGGACAATATCGAATATATGCGAGTAAAGAAATATGATTGTTCAAGCTATGGTGGAGATAGCGATATTACTACAACTGTAGTAATATCCGCATTAAATCAAACTGAATACTTTGAAATGTATGCCCCTGAGAGGGATAAAATATCCTTTAAAATTAATCAGTCCCTAATAGATATTTTAAATGCCAAAGAAGCTGACTATCCACATGCAATTCTTGCTAATGCCATTTATCATGAAGCAAAGGTGTTTACTGATGAATTAGTAAAATCGGGTTTAATAGAAAATAAATCAGCAGAGTATTACGGGATATGGGCATCGGAATCTGTTCGATTAGAACTTGTGATGGGTAAGGTTCAAAGCGCAATTCAGTTAACGTTAGCGGCTGCAACCATTATTTATTCAACTTATACAATTGTTTCGGCAATGAAAGCGGCAAAGATGCCGATGAATACAACACAAACATACAACACAGCCGAATACAAAGCAACAGCATTTATAGCCGATGATCTAGTTTCAAAAATGACAAACAATTCATCGTCAAAATCAGCAATGCTGGGGACAGAGGCTGGAGGAAAAGCATGGTATAAAATTGCTCAGGAAAAAGGAATGTCATACTTTTATTCAGAAAACTATAATAATTATGTTTCACAATATGGGTATGATGCTATGCTTGCATCAAATAGAGATTATATTTTTAGGGCAAAAGAAGCTGGCAAAACTTTTTGGTTTTCACACGATCCAATAGCTCAATTGTCAAATTATCCCGATAGTACATTTGCATATGAGATTAGATATTTGCAGCGTTTATTTGGTATTTCTGAATCTAAATTCCAAAATTATATAATTAAGTCCGGTGAATATTATTATTTAGCACCTTAAATAGACTACTCGTAGAGTATAATTATAATCTGCGACAAAAAGGAGAGTTTAAATTGCGTGAGTATTCCAATGCCTTTAAAAATCTTGGGAATGGTCTGTATTGTAAATTTATAGAAATCTTTAACTCAGGAATTGTGTATTACGATGCTCAGGAGCGTGAGTTTATTGAAACAGTACGTGAGCGATATGGCTTAAATATTGTTTTTACCGACTTATCATTGTATGATAAGCGAGCAACGATTCGGGTTTATGTGGATTTTCAAGATAACACTTGTGCTGTGGCGGAGGAATTAGACACAATTTTAAGAAGTAATGAAGTTATTCACCTCCCTTTAAATGATATAATTGATACGTCCAGTAAAGCTATACAGAAATTTTCGTCAAACTTGATCGACATATTTCTGAAGATTTTTCGCTATAAAAATGATGATTTTACTGTAATAAATCTATATGTGGAGGATTTTGTACGGTCATTTCTGGCGCGTATTCACAACGTTTCACTGCATGATATTCGTACCTATATGAACACAACGTATGGACTGACGGGTATTTGGCGTATCATTACAGGCTATGAACCATCCATAACCATCGTGGCCGATGATGTATGGAAGTATAACAGGCTGTTAATTAGAAAAGGAAAAATAAAAAAAGATTGCTATGCCATTATGAAAGGCCGTGATCATTTTGATTTGCTTACACAAGATGACGTTAATATTTTAATTCTATTAAAATCAAATTTGGATAATGAGACACAAAATAGATATGCACGTGAACTCTTGTAGAGAGAGCCCCTATTTTACCAGATAACCTTAAAAACCATGAATAAGCCGTGGCTGCATGAATTGCCGCAGCCACGGCTTGCTCATGCACATCGTATGAAGTCGCCTATGCAGAAGCAACACAATTAGTAGCACAGATGTTACGAACAGCCGTAATTATTGGAATGACAGTATACCAAACGGTTGTCACGGTAAAATCAATAGCTACTTTAGCTAGCCAAAGTAAACTCATAAGCGCTTCAGAATATGCGTCGCAGGCTACGTATGCGAATCAGATTGAAAACAGCCTAAAAGGTACAAGCTTAAAAAATCGGACGGTTACAACGGCAGAGTTAAGGAATAAACAATTAGCAGAAATAGGCTATACAGATCCTCCTTGTAAGCCCGGGACGCCTGCTATCGGCTTTAAAACCGCACAATCAAGTGGAAATGTGTATATCAAATTGGGCTCCAGCGAAGATATACAACCGGGTGCATTCGTCACAAAACTAAGTGATATTCAAGGATTGACTCCAGAGCAAATTAAAAGTAAGTTAGCATTGCCTTATACTCCAACACATTATAAATATGTTAATATTCCTGAAAACCAACAAATGTATGCGTCAATTACAAACAATATTTATGGAGGAGCGGGAGAATTTGTTCAATATGATTTGGGAATTACTCCACCATACTCTTGGTATAGTGCGGCTCATCCATTAAATTAAAAATTGACTTTTCACTAAGATTTAAAAGAAAGAAGGTTATCAGATATGTCTTATTTCAAATTTTATTCCATTGTTAACGGCTGTGCTATATCGTACTATGATTCACAACTACGCATAAATCAATCGGTTATTTCTTTTAAATATGATATAACAAATTTAGTCGTTTCAAAAAGCAAGATTTTTGTTCTATATAATAAAGATGGTTGCAATTTTGACGAACTGCCAAGGAACAATATCGTTGCATATGATTTTAATGGTCAATACTTGTATGATATTGGCCATATAATTCAAGAAGACTGGCCTTTTTCAAATATTAAAATTTATAATGCATCAACTATAAACCAAGAACCGTTAACGGATACGTTAAAGTTTATAAGTGACCATGAATATTTGGTATGTTACACCTTTGGAGCACTTAGATATATTTTGGATATCACTAACGGGGAATTGGTTCAAAAAGTAAGTGGCCGGTTTCAATAATGATGTAGTCTGGGGTAGGTAATATTATAGCTCATTCCGTAGAATTAAATTACATATGAAAGACGTAGGAGCATGTCGGATATGAATTTAAAACCGGAAAAATATGACCACTGTGTTTATTGGCTTTTTTCAGATGATGTAACCCCTAGAGGGGCCCGTGCCCGAGGGGATGTTCCCTATACTATCGTGGATCAGTTGAATGAGGATGAAAAAAAATATGTTAAAGAGCAAATACATGAAAGATTAGCAGCAAACCAATTTTACACTATCTACGTTATTATACTGGTGTATTGGAAAGATAAAGAAGCCATACCGTTATTGAAGCAACAACTGGATAATTTTAAAATCAGGAACAAAGGCGCAAATTGCGATTTTACTAGTTGGATCACACTTTGCAAAGACGCCATTAAAAAGCTGAAAAAAGTCTAAGAGCCTATTTTACCGGATAACCTTTAAAACCATGAATAAGCCGTGGCTGCATGAATTGCCGCAGCCACGGCTTGCTCATGCACATCGTATGAAGTCGCCTATGCAGAAGCAACACAATTAGTAGCACAGATGTTACGAACAGCCGTAATTATTGGAATGACAGTATACCAAACGGTTGTCACGGTAAAATCAATAGCTACTTTAGCTAGCCAAAGTAAACTCATAAGCGCTTCAGAATATGCGTCGCAGGCTACGTATGCGAATCAGATTGAAAACAGCCTAAAAGGTACAAGCTTAAAAAATCGGACGGTTACAACGGCAGAGTTAAGGAATAAACAATTAGCAGAAATAGGCTATACAGATCCTCCGTATAAACCGGGTACTCCGGTTGTTGGATTTAATCAAACAAATACTACTCAATATGTAAGAGTATACACTAAAGGTATTACTAATGCTCAAGGCAGATGGATGATGAAATTTTCCGATATTCAAGGATTAACCGCCAAACAAATTCAAAGTAAATTTGCCCTCCCAAATACTCCTACACACTATTGTTATGTAAGTGTACCTACAGGAAAGGCGTTGTATGCAGGGATTGTAGGTGAAAATTATGGTTTTACAGCAGGACAGGCAGTTCAATATGAATTAATAGATTTTATACCAGATACTTCTTTTGGAACTGGCATTCCGTTATCGTAGAAAGGATGAAAATAATGATTTGTACGGTGTCTTTTACTTTAAATGATGAATTGCTTTCCTTGGAATTGGATGCTACTGACTATTTAAATGGACTTTATATTAATTGCCACCCACTAAAGAAAAAAGGCCATATAACGGAAGTTACGGTTGGGAAGAATATTGTTATTATTAAGCAAGACGCGTATTATGAAGGCGGAAATAATATCAATGCCTATGATTGGAAAGGGAATCACTTATGGAATATTGCGGAAATTATAGGGGATAGTAACAGAATGTATAATGGAGGAAATATTTGTTCCAAGAGAATCTTGGAAACAAGATGGGGGTTTGTCCCTGAAAAATATCCGGTAGGACATACTTTTTATAATTGTGTCTCAGAAGGAAATGCGTATATTATAGATTTAGAGGATAGAAAAGTCGTACAAGTGTTACATGATCAAAAATAGGTAATTTTAATTAAACGTCCTATCCCAAACGAATAAGAATTGGCTGGATGATAGTTCTTTTAATAATTTAGAGGTGATATTATGTTTTTAAAAGTACATATTGGAATAAATGATAAAGTCTTATCTTTCAGCATAGAGAATATTCCGGAGTATTTAAAAAGGTTTCGATTGGGAGATCAATTGATCGAAACTTTAGATGGCGTTACAGAAATTTCTATTACAGACGAACTGTTTATCATAACAACGGAAGACCCGGGATTTCGCAATAGCAAAAGAAAGTCTCTTCGTTGTAATGAGTGTTCGGTAGATGTGATTAAGGCTTATAGCTGGGACGGGCAATTCCTGTGGAGTATAAAAGATATCATACAGGATTTAAATGGAATGTTCCTTGGTGGATTTCTTATTGAAAGAGCGAAGATAGACCTGCCCAATGGATATTACTTGCCTAATGGAGCGTGTGTTGAGGATATCCTTAGTAATATTGATCAATCTCATCCATTATACGCCTGCTTTGACGGTGGATGGCGATATATTCTCGATCTTAAAGATAAACGTGTTTTATTTCGATCCCCCAACAGGTAAAAAGGAGTATGTTAATAAAAGGAGCCGCCCTTTTGGGGCAGCTCCTTTTATTACATTCCCTGAATCAATCTTCGGCGTAGAGGTGCATGGGATAGGAGAGATACTGGAGTTCATCCAGCTTTTCCACCGTGATATAGCCAGCGGGCGCCCGCAGCACCGTCGGAATCCGGTTGACAACGCTCGCGCAGGTATGCTCCACCGTCGCGGGTTTCTGCACAAAGAAGGTGGTGTCCGGCTCACCGCAGATCTTCCAGTCGCACATGTCGCCGTCGTCCGGGCCGTACACCTTGCCGATGCACTGCGTTTCAATCACCGGGCCCTGGAAAGTCTCGGTGGTTACCACGGCGCTCATACCAATGCAGTTGCCTTGGGGAATCGTCTCACCCAGCGTTTCGGAATACAGGTCGCCGTCATGGAAATAGGGCACGCATTTCTGGCTCTGGGATTTGATCGTCCAACCCATGAGGTTGCACAGCGACTCATTGGAATTCCACACATAACACGGTTCCAGCGTGGTGGGATGGGCAATTTTTTCTTCAAATTCCTCCGGCGTGAGGCCGACGCCGTGCGCCTGTGCCAGCGCCAGGCCGTAGTCTTCGACATTGTAGCTGACGGCGCCCTCGATCCGGTCGATACGATGTACGCCGCCGGCCACACAGCCGATCATATTGATCCAATAAATGTCCTGCATGCCCGAGCCGACAATGGTGCAGCCGGTTTCCTTGGCCAGGCGGTCCAGCTTATTGGTAAGGGCAGCGGAGGTGGTCCAGGGATAGATGGCTTCCTCGCAGGTGGTGATGATGGACAGGCCTCGGCGGGCGCAACGTTCCATGTGCGGATACATGTCGTCCATAAAGCTGAAAAGCGTCATTATGACAATATCGGCGTCGCATTCATCAAGAACGGCATCCGCGTCGCTGCGGATCGGCACACCCATGGAAAACCCGAGGCCGGCGTATTCGCCCACATCCTGCCCCACAATGGCGGGATCGACGTCGATAGCACCCACAATTTCCGCGCCCTTTTCGTAGAGATACCGCAGGATGTATTTGCTCATTTTTCCGCATCCATACTGGATAACCCGAATTTTTTCACAATTCATAGGACACAACCTCTTTTCTGTTCAGAATGATAGTAGCATATCCACTTGCGTGCCCATTTATTCCCACCGGACGAAGCCAGAACGGAAAGACCAAATTACCGCCCGTCCCAGATACTGCGGGACAGATCCACCCGGCCATCCGGCAAAAACATCACCCCCTCCTCCATGAGTAATTCTCGCTGGCGATTTCCTCCGCCAAAGGCAAAGGCACAGGAAACCTCGCCCAATCGATTGACCACCCGAAAACAGGGAATGTGCTCCGGATCGGGATTAACATGCAGGGCGTATCCCACCACGCGGGACCAACGCGGGTTGCCCGCCATGCAGGCGATTTGACCATAAGTGGCGACCTTCCCGCGCGGGATGCGGCGCACAACGTCATATATTTGTGTAAATGAAGACATGAAGCCGTTACCTTCTTTCCTGGAAAGTGAAAAACAAAGGGACGCGCCTTGGGCGCGTCCCTGTTGATCACGGGAGAATATCGTCCGCGCCGTCACCGCCGCCCAGACCTTCATCGGGATTCGGGTTGGGGTCGGGTTCCGGAGAAGGTTCGACCGGGAATTGGCGGATCTTCTTTGTCGTAAATTGCAGAATCAACAATGCGTCGTTGGCCGTTACGCCATCTTTGCCGTCTACATTGGCCGCCAGCTTTTGCGTGTCGGTCAGTGTGATCTTATTGGTTGCGGCCTGTAGAGCCTGCAAGGCGTCGGAAGCGTTCACGTGTCCGTCGTTGTTGATATCGCCCAACGTATACGAAGGCTTATCTTTCAGCGTCAGGCCCTCTTTGGCGGTATTCAGCTGGACAAGTGCCTCATCCACATCCGTCTGCGCGGCATAGGGATTGGTTAAATAGGCGATAGCTTCGTCCAGCGCGTTTTGGAAAGCGGCCGCTGATGCGGCCGTGTAACCGCTAAGATCCATTTTTTTCGCTTCTTCCACCACCGGCGCCAGTTTGGAGGTGTCCGGTTTCTCCGGCGTTTTAGTAGTATCGACAATCATAACATCCGAAATATTCATGCAGTGCTGAATGGAGTTGGTCTTATAGGCGTTCTTCAAATAGCACTGGATGATAATGCGGTCAACCTCCGCCCAGTCCATTACCCCTTTGTGGTTGGTAGCGGCCTGATCCAACGGAATGGAAATGTGGATCGCGCCGGTCTCGTCAAACGAGGAGGCCATCAGGTTCCAGCCGTAATTATGCTCCCTATTGCCATCCGCCGCCTCCGGATCCCCCGACACGTTGCCTTTATCGGAAGACCGCAGCTTGATAACGAGCTGGTCCCACATCTGGGCGGGATCGACGTCCGGATTTTCCGATTCAAACTTAATGTTCATTTCCAGCCGCAGGACGGACCGGTCCCCGTATGCGGACAGGTCAATCGGCGCGTTGTCGGCCCGTTTCCAGTCGGCATACATCAGGTTTTCGTTGTTATGAAGAACTGTAAATTTACCGCTCATCAAGGAGAAGGTGCCCAGCAGACCATAGGGATTGACCTGAATGCCAAAGGTAACGGTTTTACCCTCATATGTCACCGTTAGCTCCTGTTTGGAGGCGGTCAGCCAATCGTAACCGCTGACCATGCCGCTCGTAATGGGGAGGATTTCACGGCTGCCATCCGTATAGACAGCCGCGATGGTGGCGCCGGTCAAATCCAGCTTTTCACCCAGCAGATAAGTGGTTTTATCCGGCATGGTCTGCATTTCGATTTTCGCCACGGACACGCCGGAAGGGGAGGTGACCGATACGGTGTATACAGACGTCCACCCGTTCGCACCGGTAATCGTATACTCCACCGGCTGGCCGAAGTTTTGGGCGCCGCTCTTGTCGGATTGGGCGCCCTCCGCCAGGGTAAGAACGGGGGACAGGGCGGTTAGGTCGGTGCCGTCCGGCACGGTCACGAAAATGGTCTTGTCGATATGGCTGATGATGCCCTGCGCGTCGCCGACGGAGAAACGCTGGACAGCCGCCTGGATGTCCTGGATGGCCAAATAATGCTGGCTGGCCAGCAGATAGTAGCCGTTAAAATTGGGATGCAGGCCGTCGCCGCCGATCAGCGTCGTTTCTTTGCCGCGAGTCATAGCGTTTAGGTCTACAAGGAAACACCCCATGTCGGCCGCAACCTTGCGCTGGATAGGCGCAATTTGATTGTTTACAATATCGGATTTGGCGGCCCAGTTGTTGGGCGTGTCATAACCGGAGGGGGAGGTGCCCAGCACCACGACCGGATGGGAGGGCAGCGCCTGGTAAGAAGCAACCAGCTCTGTGAGATCCGCTTCATATTTTTCGGGACTGTCGTCCTTCCAGTTGGTGACCAGGTTATACCCGTTTTGCTGCTGGCCTTCGCCCTGCTTGGAATCGTTGCTGCCCAGTGTCAGCAGTACGATATCCGGGGCAAAGTCCTTGCTCTGCTGGTACTGCGGATGATTGACATACGCGCCGGAGCCGGGGCCGTTCCCGCCTTCCTTTTGGCCGTCCTTTTGAGCCGTGGTGCTGTTGACCCCAAACCGGCCGATTTCGTAGCCATCGCCCAAAAAGCCTTCCAAATCATTGGGATATTCCGCGGCGGCCGTCATGCTGTCGCCGACACAGGCCACCTTAATTTTCGGCAGTACGTTGACCGTAACCGTATAGTCCCGGGAGGTGGCGCCGTCGGCGGCTGTCACCGTGTATTTTACGGGGCCCGTAAAATCCTGCGCCCCCGTGGGCGTATAGGCCGCGCCGTCCGCCAGCCGGATGGCCGGGGTCAGAGCGGTCACGTCGGACCCGGCCGGCATGGTCACCGTAATGGTGCCTTTTTCCTCGTCAATGACGCCTGCGGTATTGTTCAGCATAAAGCGGTTCATCCCGGTGAGGCTGGCTTTAATCCCGTCCTGCATGGCGGAGGCCACCACACCGTAGCCGGTATCGTTCAGGTGAACGCCGTCGCTGGAGTATTCCGGATGGCCGCTGGTGAGGGCGTTGGCGTCGACCAGGGACAAGCCCATTTCGGCGGCAATCCGCCGCTGAAGGGGAGCGATCTCGCCGGAAGTCACGGCATCGTTGATGGTCCACTTGGTTTCGGTCACCGCGCAGGCCGTACCGATCAGCACAAGCGGATGCTGCGGCTGGTCCAGATAGGACTGGATCAATGCCCGGTAATCGCGCTCAAAATTGTTGTCGCCCTCTTTCCAGTTGACGTCCTTGGAATCGTTGCCACCAATCATAACGATGACGATATCGGCGGCATAGCTCAGGCTGTTTTTATAGGTGGTGGTTTTTCGGTATCCATAGCTATTGGAATCCTCGGGATTCTGGTCGCGGCCGTCATCCTGCACCGTCGCGCCATTGTGGCCGAAGTTTTTCACCTCATAATGGCTGCCGAGCAGACCTCCCAACTGTTCGGGATACGATTTCCCGCCGGAATTTCCCACACCGTTTGTGATGCTGTCGCCGACACAGGCCACCTTGATCTTGGAAGGAACCGTGATTGTGACCGTATAAGTCTTGGTAGACTTGCCGTCCGGCGAGGTTACGGTGTATGTTACCGGGTTTGTAAAATTCTGTGCGCCGGTTTTGTCCAGCTTGGCCCCGTTGGCTGTCGTAACGACCGGCTCAATCGCCGTCAAATTCGTCCCTTTGGGGAGTTTCAACGATATGGAACCGGCATCGTCGTCGATCGACGCGGGGATGCCGTTCACTGAAAAGCCTTGAATGGAGGCGGTGAAAATATCCTGCAGGCCGTTATAAAACATTTCGGCCATGGCGGTGTAGCCCGCATCGTTGGGATGAATCCCATCCGCATAGTTCTGCGGAGCGCCTTTGGTCAGCGCGTTGATATCGATGACCGGGCATCCCATTTCGGCGGCGACTTTTTTCTGCAGGGGAACAATTTCATTTGTTACCACCGCTTCGGAAATGCCGATGTTGGTAGCGCCGACCGTTGGCGAGGTGGCGATCACCACGGTGGGATGAGAGGCCAGTTCCCGATAGGCGGTAATCATGGCTTTCATGTCCGCCTCAAAATCCGCTTTGTTGGCCCAGTTCTGCGGTTTGGCGTCGTTCGTGCCCAGCATAATGGTGACCACGTCGGGCTGCCAGGCTTTGCTGTCGGCATATTGTTTTTCATTTATGTAGGGATTGTCGCCTTTGCTGAGAAGTGTCCGCCCGGATACGCCGTAATTTTTTACCTCGTAGCCGCTGCCCAGCCGCTGCTGAAGCTGGGTGGGATAATAAAAGGTCGAATTTGACGCCTGAGAACCGGCGGTGATACTGTCTCCGACACAGGCAATTTTGACCGGTGTCGCTGCGGAAGCGGCCGTACCGGCCAAAGCCGGCGCCATCAAACCGCCGCACATCACCAGCGACAGGGCCGATGAAAGGGCTTTTTTCCATATCGTTGATCGCATATCCTCTATCTCCTTTATCCTAATTCTGCGAACGCCTGACTGAAAGCTGACAGGCAACGCCTCTTTACAGAAGCAGTATAGCACACTTCTGCCCAAAAAGATAGCAGGATTTTTGCAAAATATAGGAGGATATTCTATTAATACCCTGCCGCTGCGAGAAATATGATTATAAATAAGGAATGGCTGTTTATGGCCTATAAAAAATACCCGGCGATGAACCGCCGGGCAGGAGATAGCCTGTTATCCGTGTGGTTTATGTCCGGTTTCGCGTTTGACGCAGGAGTCCTCAAGCGCACAGCCGGCACAGCCATGACAGCCGCCTTTGCGGCGGCGCCGCACCATATAGCGTATCGCCAGAATCAGCAGCCCCCCCAGGATGGCCGCGAGCAGGATGGTTACCCCGTATTCCGCCAGAAACGCCGCCACGCCGACCCCTCCTTTTCAAATAACCAACAACCCTTTTTTCAAGGCCTTGGGCCAAAGCCTTGTGCTTGGCAAAAGACTTTTTGCTCCAAAAGCTTTGCTTTTAAACTGTTATACCATAAATTTTGCAGAGACCAGAAGAATGGAGGTGCGCCTCGGCGCAGGAGCCGCCTCGCGGCGACAACCATTCTTCCATTGGCTCAAAAGCTTTGCTTTTGAGCCTATTATACCACCAAAGCAAAGGGGATACAATGGAAAATGATAACGCGGCCATCCGTCGATGGCCGCGTTTTGCCGTGGACCTGTCAGGGACGGCGGGTGCTTCCCTGTGCGTTTTCCCCGCCCGGGCCGTCCCGGCGTTCCCGGTTATCGGGCACCGGTTTTTGATGGGTGGTGGTCCACTGGTTATTACCCGCGGTTTTGGGAGCGGGTTCTCCCTTTTTGTTTTCAGGCATTGTCTCATCCTCCCATGACAGTTTGTCCCATGCACAGGTATTTATGTATCCGGCATCCATTGGCGGCGTATCCTCCTGTGGATGATGCATAGATAAAAAATGACAGATAAAACATATTGGCACATTTTATCAGATTCCTGCTGCCGCGTCCTCCCGGCGCTCAGGGAAGTACTACGCGCTCCAGGCGTGCTCCCAGACGGCTCAGAATCTCATTGGTAATCGTATCCGCCTGTGCGGCCGCATCCTCCGCCCGGATGGCTGTTTCCCCGTCGGCGCCGATGACGGTGGCAATGTCGCCGGCCCGGACGGCGGGTATCTCCGTTACGTCCACTAGCGTCTGGTCCATACAGACGCGGCCGATAATGGGCGCCGCGCGGCCGTGCAGGAGGATCTGTCCTTTCCCGCAGGACAGCGAGCGGGGCAGGCCGTCCGCATATCCAATGGTCAGGGCGGCAATCCGCCTCTCCCCATGGGCGGTAAAAGCCAGTCCATATCCGGCCGATTCCCCGGCATGCAGGTCCCTTACGGAGGCAACCCGCGTCCTGAGCGACAGCACGGGGCGCAAGTCCACTTTACAGCGCTCCCGGTCGGCGCGGGTACTGAACGCGCCGTAAAGCGCTATGCCGACGCGCGCATAGTCGCCGCCAAATTCCGGATGCATCAGAAGGCCGCTGCTGTTAAGCAGGTGAACTTTGGGACAGATCAGGCCACGCTGCCGCAGCGCGTCAATCGTGGCCTGGAACGCCTCGTTTTGTTCCGCTGTAAAAGCGTCGTTCTCCACGGCGCACAGATGGGTAAAGGCGCCCTCTACACGGAGATGTTTCATGCGGAATATTTGCTCCAGGCGCTCCAGGTTCTCACAGCGTTCGCCCAGCCGGTGCATGCCGGTATCCATCCCGACATGCACCCGCACAGGCCGCCCATACCCGTTCAGAAGCTGTGCATACGCGTAGTCCACGACTGTTTGGGTCAGATGATACCGGCGCAGGAGGGGGAACTCCTCAGGGGGCGTGCGGCCGAGAACCAGAATCGTCCCCCGGACATATCGCCGCAGCGCGGCGCCCTCCCCGGCGGTAGCCACGCAGAAATCTCTGACGCCCTGCCGGCTCAATTCCCGGGTGACCGGAATGGCCCCATGGCCGTAAGCGTCCGCTTTAACCGCCGGCATCAATTTACATCCGCGGGGCAGCAGACCCCGCAAAACGGCCGCATTGTGCCGCAGGTTCCCCATATCCAGTTCGAGCCAGGCGCGGCCTTTGGGACAGACGGTTTTTAGGGCAAGCATGATTCCTTTACTCCTTTTGGATGATGCGGGGAGGCTGGGCAACCACGGTGCTGCCGGCAGGCACATCGGTGCTTACCACAGCGCCCGCGCCGATTTTAACATGGTCTCCAATGCGAATGGGGCCGACCAGTACCGCCCCGGCCCCGATAAGGCAATGGTCGCCGATGTGCGGAGCCTCGAATTCAACCTCTCCTATGGTGACATTCTGGTAGAGGCGGCAATGTTCGCCGATATGGGCATAACGGGAAATATAGACTCCGTGCAGGCCGTGCGGCAGTACTGGTATGTCGGCAAGAATAGCGCCATTGCCGATATATCCCCCATGCCGGTGGGCCATCCGGTTGAGGACAAAGGTCAAAACTTGCCGGCCAAACCGGCTGCGGGTACGATTCCGCAGGCGAAACAGCCGCCAGAAAAGGCGCAGGTTGTCGCCCTTGGAATAGTCGGTTATCCGCTCATGAAGGGTCATGTCCATCGTCTCCCTTTCCCCAGGCGGTCACAATATATCCATCTACATTATTGCCGGACAGCATCCAGTAAGCGGTCGTGTCCGCCCGGAGCGGTTCCTGACCGGCCTCCGCGGCATGATAAAACAGTTTAAACCGGTGGCCAGCCTTTTCAAAATAAAAGGGGCGGTCGGCGGTATATGACCGCAAAAAGGCCAGGTATTCTTCCAGTGTCAGTCCCCGTCCGGTTATAATTTCCGCATGTGGCATACCCACATACCGAAAATGCCACGGCTCATGCGCAATGCCGGTGACGGACTCTTTTCCCGCCGGATACCGCTGGATAAAACCATACTTGGCCGCCTGTGCGCGGAAGGTCTGGCAAAGGCCCGTATACGGAAACGCCGGCCGAATAAAATCCACAGGGCCCTTTTTCAGCCCCAGGTCCACGGCAAGACCGGTTTGATGCTCGCTGTGGCCGGGTATGGCCACAAAGCGGCGGGTAAAGGCCTCGCCGTGATCTTTTAGGGACTCCTCCCAGATGTCCTGCTGCTCCTTCCGGGAACGCCAGCCGCTGACAACGGTGATACCGTTCCAGCCGCGTATGTCGCGCATCAGCCGGTCCAGCAGGCTGGCCGCCCGCCGGTCAAGGAGAACGGTGCGGTCCGCGCCCCCTGCCGGGGCGAGAGTATTCGGAAAAGGGGGTTGCTGGCAGGGATGCTGTGGATTGACGAGAATGAGCGTGCCACTGGACAGGGAACACGCGGAAGCCGCTTTCCCGTTCATGAAAGCACCTCCCTTTTTGAAGTTTCATCGCCGGTCAGCGCCAGCTCGACGGCGTAGGTTACGATATGGTCGAGTGGGTATCCAGCGGCCTGCATCATACGCGGAAACCGGCTGTGCGCCGTAAACCCCGGAATGGTGTTTATCTCATTGAATACGATTTCGCCCCGGGGAGTGAGAAACATATCCACCCGCGCAAACCCACGGCAATCCAGCGCCCTGTACAGGATTTTTGCCGTCTTTTTCAATTCCTCCGCTTTTTCGGGAGAAAGACGGGCAGGTACATGGATCTTGGAGGTGAGCAGATGGTATTTTTCATTGTAGTCAAAGAAACCGTCCGCCAGCTCAATTTCATCGATCTCGCCGGTGACTAACTGGGTATTGCCCATCACGGCGCAGCCGACCTCAAAACCGGGGATATTTTCTTCGGCTATGACCCGGCTGTCAAACTCAAAGGCCCTCTCTATGGCTGACACTAACGCACCGCTGTCGGCCACCTTGGTCACACCGAAGGACGAGCCCGCTTTTACCGGCTTGATAAACAGGGGATAACCGGTTGCCTCCGCCTGCTCCATTATGTGGCTTTCCGTATATCCTGGTTCGATCACGAAGGAACGCGGCACCCGGATACCCGCTGCCCGGGCGATTGTATGGGCTCTGTCCTTGTCCATGCACAGCGCCGACGCAAGTGTGCCGCATCCGACAAGGGGGATTCCCGACAGTTCACAAAGCCCTTGCACCGTCCCATCCTCTCCGTTTTGCCCATGCAGGACAGGGAAGACCGCATCCACGGCGATTTTCTCCACCCCCTTCTCATGGAACACCAGCAGCGCCCGCGTACCGCCGTCTGGAGATAAGGCGCAGGGTGTGCAATATGCGGAGGAATACCAGACGTCGGCGGCAATATTGTCGATTTCACCGGTATAGTGAAACCAGCCGCCCTCCGGCGTGATACCAACCATAACCGGATGATATTGGTTTGTATGGAAATGGCGCAGCACACTGCTGGCGGATTCCAGAGATACGCGGTATTCCGGCGAGTTCCCGCCGAAAAGGATGAGTATGGTTTTCTGTTTCATTATGATCAGCCTTTCACAATTACATTTGTACCATCGGGCAGCGGATAGCCGATTTTACAACGGTTCCGATACAGCTTTTGGCCTGACAGGCGCTGCTCGGTGCAGGTGTCGACGGCGTATCGCACTATATCGACTTCCTCATAAACGCCGTCTTCCTCGCGGATATACCGGGTGTTGTCCCCGGCAGCCCGATATATCCGCCCCTTGTCCTGCTCGCTGTAAATACGGCCGATGATCCGATACTCATCAAAGGCAATGGCAATTTGAAAGACGGCGGTGGTATCATTACGCACACGCAGGTCCAGCCATCCCTCCGATACCGTTGCATCGACCCCGGCCGGCGCGTCGCTGGGCGGTTCCGGAAAATCCTTAACGCCGTGGCCGTGGCGCTCCACAATTGTCAGGGGGGTATTCAGGAACATCCAGAAAAGCAGGTTGCTCAGCTGGCACAGCCCGCCGCCTTTCTCAGGAACAAGCCGGCCGTTGACCACAGCCAGACCATCCTTGTAGGAGGTATGCTTATCGGCCCGCCGTACGGTATGCCAGAAGGAAAAGGTCTCACCGGGCCGGATCAGCAGCCTGTCCAGCGGTACGGATGCAAGCTTTAGATTGAACACCTTGTTTTCCTGGTAAATCATGGGCAGTCCAGTGGTGCGGTTGAGCATGGGGCAGCTCGTTTCAAACTGAATGCAGGGCAGGGCCTCGTCCGTTTGCTCCGCCGCATAGCGGTTTTTGTCCAGTTTCATTTTCAGATAAAAGCAAAATCGTTTCTGCCAGACCCTGAGCGGAAGCAGCCAGGGAAACGTCTGCGTCAGCCGTTTGCGCGCCATAAAAAGTCCTCCTTTATGCGGATAAAGAAATCCCCGCCTCATATCCTTAGGATACCAAAGCGGGGACGCGTTTGTTTACGTTTTCACTTTTGAATGTCTTGGGATTTCCTTCGCCAAATCCTACGATTTTCTGAAGACAGATAAAAAGCAGCGGTGATATTACTCTAAAGCAGATCAAACCGGTTCAGCCCAGACGTCCCGACAGAGGC
Source organism: uncultured Oscillospiraceae bacterium (assembly GCA_900552115.1). Classification (GTDB taxonomy): domain Bacteria; phylum Bacillota; class Clostridia; order Oscillospirales; family Acutalibacteraceae; genus UMGS1474. The sequence goes on from URYP01000004.1 coordinate 35,143, forward strand.
AGCGTAACGGTAAAGCGGATCGTTTCATCAAAGCTTTCCGCGGTAATCCGCCCGCCGTGCAGCTCAACGATTTCTTTGGCAATCGCCAGCCCGAGTCCCGCACCGCCGGTGGAGCTGGCGCGGGAGGAATCCAGACGGAAGAACTGTTCGAAAATACGGCTTAGCTTTTCGGGCGGTATCGTTTTACCTTGATTGCTCACCGTGACCACGGCGTTTTCGCCGCTGACAGACAGGGTTACCGACACAGCGGTTCCCGGATAGCTGTAATTGACGGCATTGCGCAGCAGATTATCGAACACCCGCTCCAATTTCGCGGGATCGCAGATGATCGTTATGTCCGGCGCGGCCTGTATCTGCCACTCCAGGTCTTTTTCCGCTATTACAGGATTAAATTCATAGGTAATCTGATACAGCATCCGGGTCAGGTTTACCGTTTCCTCTTCCAGCGTCAGGTGGGACAAATTAAAACGGGTTATATCGAAGAATTCGTTGATGAGCTCCTCCAGCCGGGCCGCTTTATCCAGCGCGATACCGGTATATTTGGCACGCAGTTCGGGCGAAACCTGCGGTTCGTCGCGCAGCAGCGTCAGATAGCCGATAACGCTGGTCAGCGGTGTTTTCAGGTCATGGGCGAGATAGACAATAAGATCGTTTTTTCGCTGTTCGGCCTCCCGGGCGGTCCGGGCGCTGTGCAGAGCCTGCTCGCGTACCAAATTGAGCTCGTTTTCCGTATCGGCCATGGCGTCGGGCAGGACGATCGGTTCTTCAGTGGGATTGGCCAGTTGCTCGGATGCGGCCACTGTTTCGTCCAGATAACGAAGCGGCTTGGCGATGAAATAATAGGTAATCAGCGCCCATCCCGTTAAGGCGAGAGTACCGACAAACAACAGGATGTATTCCTTGATAAAGTGTAGAATCTGATAAAAGGGATCGGTCTCAAACCAAGTGATTTGGCTGCTTATCTGTAGGGCCAGCATGAGGCAGAGCGCGAGACCTGCCAGGAATCCGGCAACGCTTAAAAAATATTGCAGCAACAGCTGTCTTGACAATCGGCTGCGGCGCCGGCGTCCCCGCGCCAGCCGTTCGTTCCTATTCAATGGTATATCCCACCCCCCAAACGGTTTTAATAAACTTCGGTTTGCGGCTGGGCTCTTTCATTTTTTCACGCAGCCGGGCGATATGAGCCATCACCGTGTTGTTGCTGTCCAGGTATTTTTCGCCCCATACCGCTTCAAACAACTCTTCCGAGGGCACCACGGTTCCCCGGCGCTCGCAAAGATACCAGAGAATATCAAATTCGATGGGTGTCAGCGGCAGATCGTTTCCGTACAGGCAGCATTTTCGGCTGTTCCGACACACGTACAGGCCGGCAAAGTCATACTCTTGCCGGTTATCCAGTGCCCGGTTTTCCGTATTATAGCGGGTATAGCGGCGGAGCTGTGTTTTGACCCGGGCCAGCAGCTCCAGCGGGTTAAAGGGCTTGGTAATATAATCGTCAGCCCCCAGTGTAAGCCCCATGATTTTGTCCATATCCTCCACCTTTGCCGTGAGCATGAGAATAGGAAACATATGCTGTTCGCGGATTTTTTGGCAGAGGGTAAAACCGTCCATATCGGGGAGCATTACATCCAGAATGGCCAGGGTTACCTCCTCCCGCTCCACACAATGCAGAGCATCGCCCGCTGTATAAAACTTCAGCACCTCGTATCCGTCGTTGACTAAATACAGCTCCACCAAATCCGCAATTTCCTGCTCGTCGTCCACTACGAGAATGCGCTCGGCCATGTTATCCACCCTTTTTCCAATAACTAAAATTATAAAGCTATTATAACCTGTTTCTGCTTAAACCGTCTCCGGTATACCATACGAAACTCTTAAGATTTTCATAAGACTAGGGCCTTGCCTTATCCCTGTTATACAGACGGGAAGCTTTGTCTGTGCACGCCAACGTCTTGCGTCGCCATCTGTATGTGAAACGGCTCAAAACGCCATAAAATATGAAGTTAACCGGCCGTTTCAGCAGGTCGGGGCCATGAATACATCGCCAACCTAAAAAACGAGGCCTGCCCGATGGGCAGACCTCGTTTTTCTGGAGCTGGTGGACGGACTCGAACCCCCGACCTGCTGATTACAAATCGGTATTCCGGCCTTTTGTGGCAATCTATAAATCTAAAAAATGGCTTTTTCATGCGGTTTATTTTAAATTTATGGCGGTGAGTTTTTGCGCGATTTGGTCGTTGTTGGTGGCCATAACGACCAAATAACGACCAAATTCTAACTGCGTTTGCGAGTGAGAACCAGATCTATAGCTTCTGCAGCCGAAGCATCTGCCGACTGGATTTGGTGAGCATATATATTACCTGTTGTAGACACTTGAGCATGTCCCAGTCTTGTGCTTACGGTGCGTATATCAACATGGGCGGCAATCAAAAGGCTGGCACAGGTATGCCGGAGACCATGTATATTGATATGCGGTAAGTCGTGACGCTTTAAGAATTTTCCAAACCACCTGGGGAGAGTGTCAGGGTGTATGGGGTCGCCCTCCTGTGTGGTGAACAGCCGCCCACAGTCTTTCCATCTATCACCCAAAAGAAGCCTTTGCTCTATCTGCCAAATACGGTATTCTTTAAGCAAAGTAATTACGTTATCTGAAATTCTTATGACCCGTTGCGACCTTTTGTTTTTCGGTTCTTTGGTAATAGTCCCGGTTCCGGGTATATATTGGCTGGAACGGACGATCTGCATAAGTCCGCGTTCAAAGTCTATGTCTTGCCATTCCAGACCAAGCAATTCACCTTTGCGTAGACCAGTATACAAAAGTAGCTTTATCATTGTTCTATACTGGATTGGTTCATTTTCCAACGCATCCAGCAAAGCCGCCGCCTGATCTTCATCTAGGTGGGCGGCTTCTTTTTGTTCCACCTTTGGCGGCTTTACTTTAAGCGGACTGATAGCAATAACGCCCCACAGGATGGCGCAGTTAAACATAGAGGACAGCAGACGATGGTAGTGCATTATTGTGGAATTGGACAACTTACCCCCCGTCTTTTTATTCATACCGTTTTCTGCGAGATTATCATAAAATTGCTGAATATGAAAAGGCTTAATTTTATCCATGCGAAGATGACCGATTGCCGCAACCACCCGGCGGAGCAGCTTTTCATTTTCAACGATAGACTTTGGGGCAAGCTGTTTCTTGCAGTGCTGCTCCATCCACAGATCAGCAAAGGTTGCCAGCTTCATGGAACTGTCGGCGACCGTCCCGCTCTTAACTTGTTCCTCAAATAGCACCGCCTGCCGTTCCAGCTCCTTGTCGATCTGCTTTTGCGTCATGCCGGGAGCGGGTTTCCATGTCGTGGAGCGCATAATCTGCTTGCCGGCCGCGTCATATCCGGCAGATACCCGTATACGGTAGGTGTCACCGCGTTTCTGGATCGTCGGCATTTAGAGCACCTTCTTTTCCTTAACCGCTTTGAGCCATTTTATAAACTCTTCGTTAGTCTTTCGCCCACTCTTTATATCATTTCTCCACTCATTCCCCTCTTTTTTGAATTTTTTCACAGCTTTGACAAGGGCTTTATTTTCGTAGTTACATCGTCTGCTCTTGTTTTGCATTGTATTGTAAATGCTTCTATATAACTTCGTGGCCTCATCAGTACGGTTTTTTTCAAGATAGTCTCTATATTTTCCATATTCTCTACATGTTTTACTTTCATCTTGGGGGCTGATGTTATCACAATATATCGTGTATGGATGAGTTGAAACAAAATATTTGCCACAGTTTGGGCACTGCTTTAGATTAATATTTTTTTCAATCATATCAAATAGAATACAGTCAAAAACGTCTAAGCCGTTTGAAAATGTGAGCTTTTTTATTGCGGTTGTTTTTTTGCCATGCCTCTCAAAGCTTGCCAGGAGGGATTCGTATTTGTTAACTTCTGAATCTTGACTATTAATTATTTCGGTCATTTCCCGCTTAAAATTCCTATCGTCTTTGTAATCATCGTAATTGCTGTCAAATGCTATGTTTAGCGTAAATGTATGTTCTAATATAGAAGGTGCACCCCAGCCCCATAGCGACAGTTGATAAGCAAAATATCTTTCTACCCTTGAAACGTTATAAGAACAATCCTCTAAAAATACAGCTTTAATTAATGACTTTTTTGCATTCATATACTTTTTATTGTATATATAAAATTCATATTCCAATTTAGCAACAGATTCATCAATAGCCGCATTATACTTTATCAATATTTCCTCCGGCATTGGCTCACAAAACAAAGGCTTATTTGCTTCATAAGCATCTTTACTCATTTTGGGACAAAACAAAGAAAAAAAATCTTTATTTAGGACATGGACAACGAAATCGTAATTGTTTTCTAAATCAAAAAGTATATAGCCGAAATCGGTAAACATAGCTTCTAAAGGCAAATATGCACTATCCAATACTATGTCGTCCTCGCCAAATACAAAGCTCATTTTTTCGCCCCCTATTGCTTGTACATTTTTTTAAAATAAAAAAGCAATCGCACAACGGTTTTCACTGCCAGCATATTGACTGATTGCTTTTCGTTGCATATAATAAACAAAAGCAATGTTGCTTTCTTTTGCTACATTATACACCAAGCAATTAAAAAGTTCAACAACAATTTTCAAGGAGGGCGAAAACATGAGCCAGACAAATCAGACAATCAGAAGGGCAGCGGCAGGAGCAGGCGTGAAGCTGTGGCAGATAGCCGACAAGCTGGGCTACACAGACAGCTATTTCTCACGCCTGCTCCGCAAGGAGCTGCCAGCAGACAAGCAGGCGCAGATCATGCAGATCATTGCCGAACTGGAACCGGAGGCGGGAGAATGACACCACGCATGAGGACGATTGCAGAAGCGGCGGCAGAGATTAAGAGGCTTGACCCTGATACGGCTATTACGCCGTACTACATCCGAAATTTGGTCTTGTCCGGTAAGATTCCGCATTTGCGGGTGGGAGCAAAGCGCCTTATCAATCTGGATGTACTGATCGCCTATCTGAACAGCCCCGCTCCCGAACCGGAGGAATCGCCCATCGAGCGGGGCGTGATTCGCCGGATAGCGGAATAAAGGACGGGCGGTGGGGGTATTGAATTTAAGCGATATTCTCAATAGGTTGGATGGTGTCAAAGGCCGTGATGGGCAATATGCCGCAAGATGCCCCGCCCATGATGATAAAAAGGCCAGTCTATGCGTTTCTTGCGGTTGCGATGGTAAGGTATTGATAAAATGCCAAGCCGGATGTGACACTCAATCCGTTGTAAATGCTATGGGGTTAAAAATATCCGATTTGTTCATTGAAAACTCGAAGGGCCGTAAAGAAATAGCGGCTACATACCGATACAAAAATGAAAGCGGAAAACTGCTTGGTGAAAAAATTCGGTATACAGACAAAAGTTTTTCGTGGAGGCGGCCATGCGGCAGCAGTTGGGAATACAAAAAACCAGTTAACATGGTTCCGTATAATTTGAGTGCCGTTTTAAATGCGAATACCGTCTTTATCGTTGAGGGAGAAAAGGATGTGGACACGCTTACCAAATGCGGTATAGCGGCCTCCTGCTCCCCAGATGGAGCGGGGCCGGGAAAATGGAAAGACCATTATACTAAGTGGTTCACTGGCAAAAATGTCTATATCGTTCAGGACAATGACCAAGTGGGAAAAGACTTTGCCCAGGAAGAGGCCGCAAAACTTCACAAGGTAGCGCATAGCGTTAAAGTACTTGACCTTACGTTGATATGGAAAAGTCTCCCCGAACATGGTGACACAAGCGATATTATAAGCCACTTTGGAACAGAGGGCGGGACAGCCTCTATTAGAACATTGGTAGAGATAACGCCGGAATGGGAGCCAGCACCGCCAGAAGCCGATCCTTTCTTATCCTGTTTTAAGACGTTGGACACGTTTGAGGAAGAGGAAGCAACTTGGCTTATTCCGGGATGGTTACCTGACGGTCAAATTACATTATTGGCCGCGGATGGTGGTATTGGAAAGACAACTATATGGTGCAATATCATTACGGCAATCAGCAACGGGACACGTTGCGTCTTAGACCCCATCGGACATACCAGGAAACCGGTAAAAGTAGCTTTTATGACAACTGAGGACAGTATTAGAAAAAAGCTAAAGAAGAAAATGCGTCTGGCTGGTGCGAATATGAGCAACATATTGACCCCAGATTTTGTGGGCGATAAAAGCGGACTGCTTAAAGACCTAAAATTCGGGTCTGGTGAAATGGAGAAATTTATACGGTATTATAAACCCGCTCTGTGCGTATTTGACCCGGTGCAGGGGTTTATCCCTCCTGATATTAATATGGGTTCCAGAAATGCCATGCGTGACTGTATGGCCCCCTTAATAAGCCTTGGCGAGGAATGCGGAACTGCATTTCTCGTTGTCTGCCACACAAACAAGCGGAAAGGGGCTTATGGACGTGATCGGATCGCGGATAGTGCTGATCTTTGGGACATAAGCCGTAGTGTTATGATGGCGGGATATACTGACGAACAAGGTATAAGGTATCTGTCTAACGAAAAGAACAACTATGCGCAACTACAGGATTCCTTACTGTTTACCATTGATAACAACGGGCAAGTCCAGCCAGAGGGGACCACATGGAAACGCGACAGGGAATATATGCAAGAAGCCTTTGCAGCTACACAGAAACCGAAAAGGGATGACTGCAAAGAATTTATACTGAATACTCTGGATATTGCTGGCGGTTCCATTAAAACAGCAGATTTGGAAAGCCAAGCCAAAGCGGCGGGATATTCAACTATAACGGTACGTCGTGCCAAAGACGAACTAAAAAAGATCGGTGATATTCGATATAAGAGCACCGGGCAAGGAAATGAAAAAACGTGGTTTACAGAACGAGTTTGTTTCACAGAAATGCCCGCCGATTTTCCAGCACCGTTTTAATCCTCCTCCGTCAGGAACACTGAAATGATCAAGTAAGGGCTTAAACCATTGGTATTACTAACTTTTTCTTATTTGATCACCTGATCAAGTAAGAGGGATAAATGATCAAGTAAGATGTTCTTATTTGATCACCTGATCAAGTAAGCCGGCCCCTGATATATCAACGGTTTGCGCCTTATTTGATCATCTACCGTGACAGACACGGAGAAAAAGAAAAGTGAGCAAGTAAGGAACCAACAAAAAGGAGGTGAAATCATGGACAAACGAACCGACGCAAGAATTTATTGTCCGTTTTCGTTTTCGACAACGGCTGACCTGATAGAATGCCTAAAAGGCAACTGCGCATTATGGGACGGTATAGAGGGAACTTGCTCTATCAATGAAGCGGGCTTTTATAGTTCTGAAATTGTCGCAGCCTTAGACCGCGTTGCCGCGGCATTAGGGAATTGAATAGATAGATACAAATTAGAGACACAACGGGGACATATTCCCCCGCTCGTCGTCAACGAGTTTCCCCAAGCAAAAGAAAAAGCCGCCCCAAACGGAGCGACCCCTGATAGCGGTATTCTACATCAGAAAGGGGCGGCGGTCAATGACCAACGAAGAACTGGCCATAGAAATCCAGAACGGGAGAGCTGGGTACGGGCAGCTTTGGGAGCAGACCCACCGGTTTATCCGAAAGCAGGCATACCGGTTTTTTACATTCCACGGCGGCACTTGCGAGCAGGCCGGGGTGGAGTTGGACGACCTCATACAATGCGGCTTTCTGGCCCTCCAGGACGGCGTACAGGCTTACAGCCCCGAAAGCGGGTATAAACTGTTGTCTTTTGTCACACGGCCTTTAAAAACCCGTTTCCGGGAAGTCTGCGGGATACGCACCAGCCGCCGCGACCCACTGAACTGCTGCGACAGCCTTGACCGGGAAGTAGCCGGGGACGGGGCCGACGGTGATATAACGCTGGGGGAACTGCAGGAGGACAAGCAATCCGCCGCCATGATGGAGGATATCATCGAGCGGGCCTATCAAGGCGAACTGCATACCGCTATAGATCAGGCTTTATCCACGTTATCGGAAGATCAGCGGGACATACTCCATCGTCGGTACTGGAACAGGCAAACGCTGGACAGTATAGCGGCAGAGCGGGGCGAACAGCGGGAGCAAGTCAGACAGAACGAACAAAAGGCCATGCGCCTGTTAAGAAAGCCCGCTATAGTTCGCTTGTTGGATTCCTTTCACGATGAAATGATAATTACCCACGCATGGCGTGGAACTGGCTGGGGCGCGTGGAACAGCGCCGGCGCTTCCTCTGTGGAGCGGGCCGTTGAAAAAGCAAACAGGGGTTCCCCCCTATTGGTACCCGGTGAACTCACCCAGCAGACCGGTGAGTAATCTATATTTTTCCGCTCTGGCCTTATATATCCCCCTACCGCATAATGGATTAGTTGACGCGGCAACGCGCGCGTATCCGGAGATTTCGGAGGCCATAAAAAGGCGGTGAACAACGAGGGAACAACGAGAAACAGGGACATAATGGCGATAGAATTATAGAAGGAGGATAGAATGGTGGGTTTAACAAACAGAATGTTAAGGAGGTATTTCAATGTCTGACGTATATGAAGTGGGCGGGATAGAGGCCAAGATGGTAGTTGATGCCGACCAATTTGACGAAAGCATAGATCATTCAGAAAAGAAGGTTAAAGGGC
>URYP01000005.1 GCA_900552115.1 uncultured Oscillospiraceae bacterium
TCCGGCCCGGGTTTTTTATATAGGAACCGTCTTATGAGTATGGCGGCGCCGTTTAATCGGATGGGGCGATCAGATGAATCAAATGCGCGATACCGGGTATACTCTCCCCCTGCTGCGAAGAGGTGGGGGACATCAGCGCTCCCGTCGCCATGAACAGCACGTCCTTGAGGTCGTGTTTCTCCATTTTGCTGAGAAGATAAGAACACAGCACCGACGCGGAACAGCCGCATCCCGACCCGCCGGAATGGACGTCCTGCTTTTCACGGTCAAACAGCATCAGACCGCAGTCGTTATAGTTTGAGCCCAGCTTGATCTTTTGGCGGCCGAGCAGCTCCTTGAGCAGCTCACTCCCCACGGCGCCCAGGTCGCCGGTCAGGATCAGGTCGTAGTCCTCAGGGGAGGTTCCGGTATCCTGCAGGTAGTTCTGGAGGGTATCCGCGGCGGCAGGAGCCATCGCCGCGCCCATGTTGTTGGCGTCGGTAATGTTGAGGTCGACGATGCGGCCAATGCAGACGTCGGCTATTTTCACGCCGTTTCCACCCATGCCGACAATGGCGGAACCGGAGGCCGTCGCCGTCCACTGGGATGTTTGCGGACGCTGGCCGCCATATTCCAGCGGGAACCGGAATTGGCGTTCCGCCGTGCAGAAGTGGGACGAGGTGACGGCGGCGCACAGATCGGCGGCGCCGCTGTCGACAAAAATAGCCGCGCTGGCCAGGGTCTGCGCCATGGTGGAACAGGCGCCGAACTGCCCCAGCAGCGGAATGGCGTACTCGCGCAGGCCGAAGGTGGATGCAATGTTCTGGTTTAGGAGATCCCCCGCAAACAGGAACTGAATCTGGGATGGAGACAGCCCCGCCTTATTGACGGCGCGGGTAAACGCTTCCCTTTGCAGGGCGCTCTCCGCCTTTTCCCAGCTTTTTTCTCCCATGGTGGTGTCTTCAAATATCTGATCAAAATAGGTCGCCAGGGGGCCTTCGCCCTCTTTTTTTCCAACGACTGCCGCATAGCCGAGGATGCTCGGCCGGCCCGACAGGGTAACCGTATACTGGCCTTTCCGTTCCGGCATGGGGATTCCTCCTTACATCAGTGTAATCACGTAATAAATCAGGCCATAGATAATAGATGTCACGATACCGTAGACCAAAACCGGCCCGGCAATAGTGAACATTTTAGCGCCCAGCCCCAGGACGTATCCCTCGCTTTTAAACTCGATGGCTGGCGAAACGATGGAATTGGCAAATCCCGTAATGGGTACCAGGGTGCCGGCGCCGGCGTGCTTGGCGATGTTGTCATAGACGTTAAAGCCTGTCAGCACCATACTGATGAAAATAAGGGAAACGGAGCCCACCAGACGGGCGTCCATTTGTTTCAGCCCCGCATTCTGGCATAAATCGGTGATGACTTGTCCCAGCGTGCAGATCAGCCCGCCCACAAAAAACGCCCACAGGCAGTTTTTTAAGACCGGCGATTTCGGCGACGCCTTCTTATTCATGCGCTGATATTCCTGACTGGTCACTTTCAACGGAAAAACGCCCCTCTCAGTAAAGATGGAAATAGTATGCACGGATTTTTCGGCCTTATTCAGACAATTTGTAGCGTGTCAGCGGCCGGTGGGCCGGCGTATTCAGCAGGCGGCCGGCGTAATCGAAGCGTGAACCGTGGCAGGGGCAGTCCCAGGAGGATTCCTCGCTGTTCCAGGAGAGCACACAGCCCATATGAGTGCAGATCGGCTTTACGAGGAACAGCTTGCCGTCACGCCGTTTATAAGCGCCGACCCGTTTGCCTCCCACAAAAAGCATACGTCCCTCACCCGGCCGGAGGCTGGCCAGTTCCTCGTCGGGTACGCGGCAATATCCGCCGATGTAATGCTTCAGGACGCGGGCGTTTTCGATATAATACGATTTACGGCTGGCGACTGAACGGGAAGGGGAAAACAGGGACGTATACGTTGGCGCGTCACCGGTGATGACGCCGGAGAGGATGGAAGCGGCCGTCATGCTGCCTGTCATGCCCCATTTGTTAAAGCCAGTGGCCAGATATACGCGTGTGTGAGCGGTTTCGGCTTGCAGATACCGGCCGATATAGGGGATTCCGTCCGGCGTCATGCAGTCCTGCGCCGACCAGGCGGCGGCGATCTGCCGGCCGGGATACCAGGGAGCGGATTGGGCGATCAATTGATGGTAGGGATGCCGGCGGTTGGGCAGTCCGGTTTTGTGTGAACCGCCGCCGATCAGGACGCCGTCATCGTAGGAGCGCAAGGACAGATCGTTTTCACCGGCGCCCCAGTACATTTCAGAAAGGGGCGGCACACCGGCGGCTGCCAGCACATAGGACCGTTCCTGCCACATGCGGGCAAAGTAGCGGCCCGGCATGTCCCAAAAAGGGAAGTGGGTGGTCAGGATGGCGACGTCCGCGCGGATAGTGCCGCGGGTCGTGACCAGATAATCCTCGTCCAATCCCACGGCAGTGGTATGGGGGCAAAAGACGACCCCTTTCCGGCGCAGCCAGTCGGCCAGCCCATAGGCAAATTTGAGCGGATGGAACCGGGCTCCCCCAAAGGTGTGAAGAACCGCCGTCACCGGAAAGGGAAGCTCGGAATGCTGGTCAAAGGCGAAGGCGCGGCCCAAGCGGGTAAGGGCCTCTGCCTCCAGCTCCAGCTTGCGCTGTCCCTCGTCGTCGGTACTGTACAGCGCGTTGGGGCAGGGAACATAGTCGCAGGAAAGCCCCAGCCTGGCGATCAGTTTTTCATACGCAGTTTCGGCATCCCGCGCGGCTTCCAGATACTGCGCGGCGGCTTCCTCGCCGTTCTCCTGCATCAGGCGCTGATAGATCAGCCCGTGCTGGGACGTGATTTTGGCCGTGGTATGGGCGGTGACGCCTCCGGCAATATTGTCGGCCTCCAGTATCACGATATCCGTCACCTGTCTGCGCAGGAGGAAGCAGGCGGTCAACAGACCGCACAGGCCGCTGCCTACGATGACCGCCTGCGCGCGGGCGGGCGGCGGCTGTACCGGCAGACGATAGGGCGGTATTTGTTGCCAAATCGATAAATGGTCCATGGAAATCCCCCTTTTGCAGGTAGTATGTCCGATCGATTGTCAAATACTCCCGGCCGTGGTATAATCGTTTCAAACCGGTGGCTTACAGACATGCATGCTTCGGCCCGAAGGGGCATGGCTATGGAAAAAGGCGGGCAGGGCGGAGCCCATTTATATTGGACGGAGGTATTCATGCATGCAAGGCTTTTTTAAAGCATTGACAAGCGAAAGAAAGAACGATATGCTCCCCGAAAAATACAATTATTTTGGAAAGCTTATCGGCAGTTGGAAAATCAATTATGTCGATAACAGCCATTCGCACGCCATGATGGGCGAATGGCATTTTTCGTGGGTCCTGGAAGGAATGGCCATACAGGATGTTATTGTTTTGCCCGGTTTTGAATACGGAACGACGCTTCGTGTCTATAATCCCGGCACACATGCCTGGGATGTCGCCTATGGGTATACGGGGAAAATTATGCGTTTTGAAGCTAGGAAGCAAGCTGATACCATCGTCCTTACAAACATCGAGGATAAAAGAAGAAAATGGGTGTTTGTCCAAATTGCAGATGACCATTTTCACTGGCAGGATATTACCGTAAGTGATGACGGCGAATGGCAGGCTAACTTTGATTTATATGCGGAACGTATATAAATACATTCCGCGCAGGATTCCGCGCAGGATTTATTCTTAATACGAGGTACACGGCGCCCTTTTACGGCGGTCAGAGTAGAACACAGGAACGGTATACCCTCAGGAGGTTAAACTATGGAACTAAGAATAAAACGACTGGACGAACAGGCAAAGCTGCCGGTACGGGCCACCGCCGGAAGCGCGGGAATGGATCTGCATGCGCGGCTGGATGAACCGTTGGTTGTCGAGCCAGGCGGCCGGGTGCTGGTGCCGACGGGCATTGCCGTGGCGCTGCCGTCAGCGGAAACCGTGGGGCTGGTTTTTGCCCGCAGCGGCCTAGCGGTGAAAAAAGGGCTGACCCTTTCCAATGGCGTGGGTGTGATCGATAGCGATTACACCGGTGAAATCAAGGTGGGATTGGTTAATTTGGGAACAGAAGCCTACCACATTCAACCGGACGAACGCATTGCGCAATTTGTGGTGATGCCGGTTTGCCTGCCGATGATACGGGAGGTGTCTGTCCTGGAAGAAACCGGACGGGGCAGCGGCGGCTTTGGTTCCACGGGAGCGGTGTGATGGAGCGGCTGGTTTTGGCGTCCGCCTCTCCCCGGCGGCGGGAAATCCTCGATCTGCTGGGGCTGGATTATGAGGTGATGCCGGCGGTGGGGGAGGAATCGCTCGATCCGGCCCTGCCGCTGGAACAAGCGGTTATCGGGGTGGCCCGCGCCAAGGCGGAGGAGGTAGCCGCCCATTATCCCGGTCGGCTGGTGCTGGGAGCGGATACGACGGTTGCGGTGGACAGCCAGCCGCTTGGTAAGCCGCGGGACGAGCAGGAAGCGGCGGCGATGCTGCGGCTTTTACAGGGGCGTTGGCATCGGGTGCTGACCGGCGTTTGGGTATGCGGCCCGGCGGGCGGCGGCGGGTTCTGCAGCGCTACCAATGTGGAATTTTATCCCTTAAGCAACGAAGAAATCACCGCCTATATCGCTACAGGAGAGCCAATGGATAAGGCGGGCGGATACGGTATACAGGGGCGGGGTATGCGTTTTGTGCGGCAGATAAACGGCGACTTTTATACCGTGATGGGACTGCCAGGTGCCCGGCTGTGGCATTTTTTACAGGATTATCCGGTAATTAACGGTTAAGAGGGCAAAAAACCGGCATATCCACAAACTTTTTGCTTGGAAACCGTTTACTTTTTGAAAAAGGTGTACTATAATACTAACTTGATATAGTTTCCTTTGCGGTAGGGCCCGAGGGGAAGGCTGGATAGAAAACATGAAGGAGATGCAACGATGAATATTGCTCTGATTGCCCACGACGCCAAAAAAGAACTGATGGTGCAGTTTTGCATTGCCTATTGCGGGATTCTCAGCCGTCATACCATTTGCGCCACCGGCACGACGGGCAAAATGGTTGCCGAAGCGACGGGACTTGAAATTACCCGCTATCTCAGTGGATCGCAGGGCGGGGACCAGCAGATTTCCGCCCGGATTGCCTGCGACGAAATTGATTTGCTGCTGTTTTTCCGCGATCCTATGACGGTTAAAGCGCATGAGCCCAAAGAAAACGATATGTTCCGGCTCTGCGATATGCGCAATATTCCGGTGGCCACCAATATCGCCACCGCTGAGGTGCTGATCCATGGGCTGGAGCGCGGCGATATGGACTGGCGCAATATTGTCAATGAGGACCGGAGCTGACGGCGGACGTCAGATATATTTATAAAGGCAGAAAGACAGAGTATACGGGCGGACGCGACATGCCTCACCGGGGGCCGCTGCGTCTGCCCCTTGCTGTTATAGTATTTTTCCCCAGAAAGGAACGATTTAGATGGCGCTTATTACCAAAGCAATACGGGGCACGCAGGATATGCTGCCGGCGGATAGCCACAAATGGCAGTATATGGAGCAGACGGCACTGGCGGTGGCACAGGATTTTGGCTATCGTGAAATGCGGGTGCCGGTTTTTGAACATACGGAGCTGTTTCACCGGTCGGTCGGAGAAACCACGGATGTGGTGCAAAAAGAAATGTACACCTTTGAAGATAAAGGCGGCCGATCGATCACTCTTCGTCCGGAGGGGACGGCCGGTATGGCGCGCGCCCTGCTGGAACACGGACTGAATAACGACGTCCTGCCTATTAAAGTCTCCTACCTGACGTCCTGCTACCGGTATGAAAAGCCGCAGGCCGGCCGGCTGCGTGAATTCCACCAGTTTGGTGTGGAATGTTTCGGCGCGGCGGCGCCCACAGCGGATGCCGAGGTGATTGCCCTGGCCCGCACGGTGCTGCAGTCGCTTGGGGTAGAGGGCGTGAGCCTGCACATCAATTCCATCGGCTGCCCGGAGTGCCGCGCGCGGTACCACGAAGCGCTGAAGGCCTATTTTGAATCCCGCCGGGACGAGCTGTGCGAAACCTGCCTGGGACGGCTGGAACGCAACCCCATGCGGATTCTTGACTGCAAATCGCCGGTATGCTCCGCCATTGCGGCGGATGCGCCGGTGATGCTGGAGTATTTGTGCGACGACTGCCGGGATCATTTTGAAACGGTGAAAAGCTGCCTGGACGAGGCGGAAATCGGGTATGAGATCGATCCGCACATTGTACGGGGGCTGGACTACTACACCCGGACCGTCTTTGAATTCGTGTCCGATGCGCTGGGCGCGCAGGCGGTGGTCTGCGGCGGCGGACGTTACGACGGCCTGATCGAGGAGCTGGGAGGCCCGCATCTGCCCTCTCTGGGCTTCGCTATGGGGCTGGAGCGGCTGCTGATGGTGATGGACGCGAAAGGAGCGGCTTTTCCGGAACCGCCCCGCTGCGAGGTGTATTTCGCCTCCATGGGCGACGCGGCGGCCAAGCGCTGCTTTGCGCTGGTGTCCCATTTGCGGGAAGGCGGCGTGGCGGCCCAGTGCGACACCGTCGGCCGCGGGCTCAAGGCGCAGATGAAATATGCTGACAAAATAGGCGCCCGTTACACAGTCGTGGTGGGGGATAATGAACTGGAAACGGGAGTAGCCGGGCTGAAGGATATGCAGACCGGCGACACAAAAGACATTGCGCTGGATGACAGCCTGTATACCACGCTGTACAACCTGTCGCTTGACCGGCAGCTTGCGGATATGGCCGATTTGTTCGGTGAGGAGCTGCAAAACGGGATACAGGAATGAAAGGATGAGGGGCCATGGCCGAAACATTGAAAGGGCTGAAACGTTCGCATTACTGTGGTGATTTGCGGGCGTCGGAGGAAGGACAGGAGGTAACCGTCTGCGGCTGGGTGCAGCGGCAGCGGGATCTGGGCCAGTTGATTTTTGTGGATTTGCGGGACCGCACCGGCATTGTGCAGCTGGCGTTTGATGAAAACACCGACCGCGCCGTGTTTGACAAGGCGTTCGGCGTGCGCAGCGAATATGTACTGGCTGTCAGGGGACGGGTGCGGATTCGTTCGGCTAAAAATGAGACGATTCCCACCGGGGAAATCGAGATTGCCGCCGAGGAGCTGCGGGTCCTGAATAAGGCGGATACGCCCCCCTTTGAAATTGTGGAAAACTCGGCTACCGCTGAAGCGACGCGGCTAAAATACCGGTATCTGGATTTGAGGCGGCCGGATTTGCAGCGCAATATTCTGATGCGCCACCGGATCGCCAAAATTACACGCGATTATTTTGATGAACAGGGTTTTATTGAAATCGAGACCCCCATGCTGATCCGCTCAACGCCCGAAGGCGCGCGCGATTTTCTGGTGCCGTCGCGTCTGCATAATGGGGAGTTTTATGCGCTCCCCCAGTCTCCGCAGCTGTATAAGCAGCTTTCCATGGTGGCCGGCTTTGACCGGTATATGCAGCTGGCGCGCTGTTTCCGCGACGAAGATCTGCGGGCGGACCGCCAGCCGGAATTTACCCAGATCGACCTGGAAATGTCCTTTGTGGACGTGGAAGATGTGCTGGCTATCGGTGAAGGGTATATGAAAACCGTGTTTGAGCAGGCTCTGGGAGAAACCGTTTCCCTGCCCCTGCCCCGCCTGACCTATACGCAGGCAATGGAACGCTTTGGTTCGGATAAGCCGGATACCCGGTTCGGCATGGAAATTGTGGATATCAGCGATATCGCCAAAGGCTGCGGGTTCGGCGTATTTGCTTCGGCCGTCGAGGGAGGCGGCACCGTGCGGGCCATTACCGCCAAACAGGCGGCGGCGAAACTTACACGCAAGGAAATTGATAAGCTGACGGAATTTGTGCGGGGTATCGGCGCAAAGGGACTGGCTTGGGTGCGCTGGGTGGAGGAAAAGCCGGCCGCGTCCTTTGCTAAATTCCTGTCGGAGGACGAGATGCAGTCTCTGCTGGCGGCGGCCGGCGCCGAACAGGGCGATGTGGTGCTGATCGTGGCCGATACGGTGAAAAAGCATGTGCTGACCACATTGGGTGCGCTGCGCCTGGAAGTAGCGGATAAACTGGAGATCGAGCGCCGCGGCTATCGGCTGTTGTGGATAACCGAATTCCCCTTCTTTGAGTGGGATGAAGAAGCCGGTCAGTTTGTCGCCATGCACCATCCCTTTACCTCGCCGCTGGACGAGTGCGTGGAGTATCTGGACACCGCGCCGGAAAAGGTGTATGCCAAGGCGTATGATTTGGTGCTCAACGGGGTGGAGCTGGCCAGCGGTTCGATCCGGATCACCGATCCGGATCTGCAGGGGCGGATGTTCCGCGCGCTGGGATTGTCTGAGGAGGAAATTGAGCAGAAATTCGGGTTCCTGACCGACGCATTCCGTTACGGCGCGCCGCCTCACGGCGGCATGGGCATCGGCCTGGACCGGCTTTGCATGCAGATGCTCGGCGCGGATACCCTGCGGGACGTCGTTGCCTACCCGAAGGTGCAGAATATGACCGAACCTATGACCGAATGCCCCGCGCCGGCGGAAGCCGTGCAGCTCGAGGAACTGGGGCTTCAGGTGTGTCCGCGGGCGAAGGACGAGGAGTGACCGCGCCCGGCGGGGAAGGGAAAACCGATACGGACTCGTTCGGTACCGGCCTGACGGCTGCGGCGTGAGAGCGAAAAATCACAGACCCCTCACAGAACCTTTAAAGACTGTTTACAAATTCAGAGGGGAATGTATTGTAAAATAGAAAACGTGACTATATTTCTAACACAGGAGGGATTTCAATACCATGATCGAGGTACAGAACCTGGTGAAGCGATACGGCAGCCACGAAGCGGTACGGGGTATCAGCTTTCAGGTGAACGACGGCGAAATTCTGGGCTTCCTTGGCCCGAACGGCGCCGGCAAGTCGACCACCATGAATATCCTTACAGGATATCTGTCGGCCACCAGCGGCACAGTGAAAATCAATGGCGCGGATATCCTGGAAGACCCCAACAAAGCGAAGGCCGCCATCGGCTATCTGCCGGAACAGCCGCCGCTGTACATGGACATGACGGTGCGGGAATACCTGAATTTTATGTACGATCTGAAAAAGTGCGCGCTTCCCCGCACCAAGCATATTGCGGAAATCTGCCGCCTGATGAAAATTGACAACGTGTATGGGCGGCTGATTAAGAATCTCTCCAAGGGCTACCGGCAGCGGGTTGGGTTCGCGCAGGCGCTGATCGGCAACCCGCCGGTTCTGGTGCTGGACGAGCCTACGGTCGGTCTCGATCCGTCCCAAATCATTGAAATCCGTTCCCTGATTAAGAGCCTGGGCAAACATCATACGGTGATTTTATCCTCCCACATCCTCTCCGAGATCGAAGCGGTCTGCGACCGGGTGGTCATTATCAACAACGGGGAAATTGTGGCCGACGATACGGCGGCGGCACTGTCCGAGCAGTTTTCGAAGGACAGTCGTATGCTGGTGCGGGTGGCCGGACCGGGCAAGGATGTGCTGGCGCTGCTGTCCCGTATACCGGGTGTGCGCCACGTCAATGCCATGGGCGAAAAGGAACCGGGGGCTTTTGATTACGCGCTGATTCCGGAAGCGGGCAGCGATGTGCGGCGCGAGGTATTCCTGCGCCTGGCCGAGCGCGGCTGGGTTATGCTGGGCATGCGGTCCATGCAGAAAACGCTGGAAGAAATCTTCATTACGCTGACCGGCAGCGGAACCGCGAACAAAACCGAAAAGGAGGGGGCGTAACCAATGGCAGCCATATTTAAACGGGAATTCAAGGCGTATTTTACCTCGCCGATCGGTTACTTTGTGCTGGCAATACTGTTTTTCTTTTCGGGCTGGTTTTTCTACGCCGGCAACCTGTCCACCAACAGCGCCGACCTGTCGAGTGTGTACAACAGCCTGTTCAGCATTGTCCTTTTGGCGGTGCTTCCCATCTTGACCATGCGTCTTTTCAGCGATGAAAAACGGCAGAAAACCGATCAGGCGCTTTTGACGGCTCCTGTCAGCCTTACCGGCATCGTCATCGGCAAGTTTTTGGCGGCGCTGCTGCTGTTTGCAATCGGCATTGCCATCACCTTTGTATATGCAGTCATCGTCGCGTTCCAGGTGACGCCCGACTGGATGGTGATTATCGGCAATTACCTGGGCCTGCTTCTGCTGGGCGGCGCGGTCATCGGTATCGGCCTGATGATATCCAGCCTGACGGAAAGCATGTTTATCGCCGCGCTGGGTACCTTCGGCGTATCTTTCCTGCTGGTGATGCTGGATAACCTGACCACCATTTTTTCGGGAAACACGCTGGTCAAGAGCGTTGTGGACTTCCTGTCGGTGTCCCAGCGGTATAACAACTTTACAATGGGACTGATTAACTATAACGACGTCATCTTCTTTCTCAGCATACAGGCACTGTTTCTTTTCCTGACGGTGCGGGTGCTGGATCATAAGAGATGGAGCTGAGAAGGAGGGGTGCCAAGTGAAAAACGATCAGTTTGACAAGAAAAGCATGCCGGACGGGATCGAGGCCGGCATGACGCCGGAGACAGCCGGCGTGCAGGATAATACCGAACCGGCCGGGGATACGCCGGCCGCGGTGCTGGACGATGCCGTGGGGGAGGATATGCCCGCGGAAAACCTGATGGAAAGCCAGCCGAAAAAGAAAGGCCCCAACCGCCGGCTGCGTTACGGCGGCATGGCCGTGCTGGTAACGGTGCTGGTGGTCGTCGGCGCGGTGGTCCTGAATATTTTGGCCGACGTGATGTTTAACCGGTTCCCGCTGAGCCTGGACCTGACCTCCGACGACCGGTATACCGTGTCGCAGGAGACAGTGGATATGATCAAAACGGTGGATAAACCGGTGGAGATTATCGCCTTTTTCCGGGAAGAGGATATCAATAACCCGGGGACTACGCTGGCGGAAATGAACACCGTTTATAAACAGCTCCATGAGACGTGGAACCAGTATAAGCTGCAGTCCGGTGGCAAGGTGACGGTTCAGTATGTAGACCTTACCAACCAGCCCGCGCTGCTGACACAGTATAAATCCTACGGCGACATTCAGGAGGGCAGCATCCTGTTCCGCAGCGGCGAAGGCAGCGCGGAGCGCTACCGCCTGAAAACCATCAACGATTTTTACAGCTACGAGACGGATCAATATGGGTATTCGCTGACAAGCTTCACCTCAAAGGTGGAGATGACCACCGCTTCCTGTGTTAAAGCCGTCATCAGCGACGTGGATATACAGGCCATGCTGCTGACCGGCCATGATGAGGACAGCGCCACGGCATCGACGCTGAAGGACCTGTTCGGCCTAAACGGCTATACGGTGGAAGAAGTCAATTTGTCATCGGCACAGGAAATCGGTGAGAAAGTCACGACCGCGATCGTGGCGGCTCCCGCCAAGGATTTCACCGATGCGGAAATTACCCGCCTGCGCGACTGGCTGACAAACGACGGCAAGCTGGGCCGCAACCTGATGGTGGTGCTGAACAATCTCGCCACTTCAAAGGATTGCCCCAACCTGTATGAATTCCTCAACGACGGGTACCAGATCGAGGTGACCGACAACCAGGTGGTGGAAACCACGGCCAGCCGGGCCTATGCCGGTTCGGCGCAGGTCATATACGGCGACCTGCCGGAAAGTCCCATACAGGAAACCGCTAAAGAAGCCGGTGTGCTGAACGTCATGCCCCGCCAGATCGTGCTGAAAGCGGGTACGGACACCAGCAAGCCGCTGTATAACATCCCCATGGTCACTTTCCCGGAGAGCAGCCGTATCGCGTCGCTGCTGGACGGGGAAAACGCTGAGGCGAAAGAAGCCGGCGAGTATCCGGTGGTCGGTATGGGAATGGCGGTCAAATGGACCTATGACAACAGCGGCGAAGAATCGGTGATGGTGCAGACCAATGTGGTGGTGTGCAACCAGGGCCTCGCCAACGACACGGTTTTTAAGATGCAGAATGTACAGAATGAAAAAGTGGTGCTGGATGCCATGAACTATATCAATGGCCAGGAAGACAGCATCACCATATCCGGGAAAGATCTCACCCAGACCAGCCTGGAGTTCAGCGCCGGCTCGGCCAATACGCTGGGAATCCTTCTGGCCATCGTCCTGCCGGTCGGTATGCTCGTCATCTGCCTCGTGGTCTTCCTGAGGAGGAGACATTTATGAGTAAACGCGTACGCACCATGATCATCGCGCTGGTGGCGGTCGTGGCGCTGGGCGGCGGCCTGGCCGCCGTGCTGCTGCTCACCGATCCGAAAGACAGCGGCGCAGACAGCAGCGATTCCAGTACGCCCGCTATTTCCCTGCTGGACAAAAGCAAGGATAAGGATGGGAAAACGCTGGAAAAGCCAGTGGCCAAAGTGGAGGTTCAAACCGGGGACGAAACCTTTACGATTTCCGACAACAAGGACGGGGCGTTGTCCGTACAGACCTATCAGGACCTGCCGATTCATACCGACAATGTGAACAGCCTGACCGGCGCATTGGCCTCCATTTCTGCCACCCGCAAGCTGGATAATCCGCAGGCGCCCTCCGAATATGGCTTTGACAAGCCGCTCGGAAAAGTAAACGTCACTTATGCGGATGGGTCTACCTATTCGTTTGAAATCGGTATGAAGTCGGAAGTGTCCGATGAAGCGTATTTCCGCGCCTCGGGCAGCGACGATATCTATCTGGTAGCGGAAACATTTGCCGACACGGTGCTCGGCAAATCGACAAAGTATATTGGTACGGCGCTAATATCCGCGCCTACTGTCAAGGATGACGACGAGGAGGGCGAACCGGTTCTGCGTGATATTGAACTCAGCGGTTCCGTGCGGGAAGGAGAACCCCTATCGGTGCGCCGGGTCAACAGCAATGACAGCGAGACGTATTCCCTGTATACCTATGTTATAGAGAAACCATTTTTCCGCGGGACCGGGGATGAAGCCGCCTCGGGCGCGTTTGATTCCGCGTATTCGCTAGTCGCCGACGAAGCGGCGATTGCGCACCCCACAGAAAAGCAGAAGAAAGACTGTGGCTTTGACAAACCTTATTCGGTGGCCAAAATGAATCTGGCGGTAGAAACGACAGAGCCGAAAAACGGCACGACTACGACTACGGCGGCCGGGACGACAGGCACCGGGGAAGAAGAAACGGTCACCAAGTACTACAATGTGGAAGGGCATACGGTAACGGTCGGCAAAAAAGCCGACGGCGAGCAGTACTATGTCATGGTCAATGATCTGGATGTGATTTATCTGGTGTCGGCTTCGTCTATCCCGTGGCTGGATGTCACGTATAATGACGTGGTGACCACCATGCTGTTCCTGCAGGACATTACAGGGATCCAGTCGATCGCGGTAACGGAAAACGGCAAGGAAACCCGGTTCGACATGACGCATGACGAAGAAGCGGAGGATTCCGACGACGCACTGACGGTGAAGGTGGGCGGCAAACAGTTGTCTACGGCCCAGTTCCGCCAGTTTTATCAGGTACTGATGGGGGTAAAACGCATTGACAAAGCGGATAAGACCCCGTCCGGCGATCCAGATATGATTATCCGGATCAATCCGATAAGCAGCCAGGACCAAACCATCATTGCCAAGCTGTATAAGACCTCCGGCAGCCGATATACCTGCGTGATGCAGGATGGCGACCGGTATCAGGTGGCGGCGGGAACCGTGGAAGCGGTATCCAAGCAAATGGCCAATTACTTGGCGGGAAAAGAAGTGCTGGTCTATGAAGGCTAGAGAATGACCCGATACAATGGTTATGGAGAACCGTCGGCACCCATTAAGGGCGCCGGCGGTTCCTTTTTGGGATGAAATCAAGCGGGATGGCCGAAAAACCGCGTTAGGATGCAAATTTTCCTTGCATTTTTCAGGCAATAGTGGTACACTATCTAACAGTAGAATAGTAAACGTATGTAAAGGAGTGGGGCAACCCGCTCTTTTATCTTTGATAGGGGGAAATGCGAAACACTATGGCACAGGCAAAAAAATCAGGCGGAAATACGGTGGCTGTCTGCCGTCGCCTGGCGGAGCCGGTCGCACAGGAACTGGGACTGACGCTGTGGGACGTGCGCTTTGTCAAGGAAGGGGCGTCCTGGTATCTGCGGTTTATGATCGATAAGCCGGAGGGCGTTTCCATTGACGACTGCGTGGCCATGTCCCGCCGGATGAATCCGATCCTGGATGAAGCGGATCCCATTGCGCATGCGTATTGCATGGAGGTTATGTCCCCCGGTGTCGAGCGGGAGCTCACACGCCCGGAACATTTTGTCGCCTGCGCCGGGCTTCCGGTCGCGGTACGGCTGATCCGCCCACTGGATGGCGTGCGGGAGTTCTGCGGGGTTCTCAAAGGACTGGAAGAGGAGGCGGTTCTTCTGGAAACCGAAGACGGGGAGCGCTCCTTTAACCGTAAAGATATCAGCGTGGTTCATGTAATCGACGACGAGGAGGAACCTCTGGAATAAACGCCCCATGGCGGCGTCAACTGATGACAGGGAGGAAAACGGAAAATGGCTAAGGTAAGTAAAAACGACGAATTCTTTGAGGCGCTGAGCCTGCTGGAAAAAGAAAAAGGGATCCCCGGGGACTATTTGCTGGAAAAAATCCGGGCGGCAATTATTATTGCTATTAAACGGGATTTTGGCGGCAAGGACAACATATCGGTAATTATGGACCCGGAAACGCATGAGTTCTGCGCGTCGATCCGCAAAACCGTGGTGGAAGAAATCGAGGATCCGGATGAGGAGATGCTGCCTGAGCAAGCGCAGCGGTATTCCAAAAACGCCAAGGTGGGCGATGTGGTGGAGATTGACCTGGAAACCAAGCAGTTTGGACGCATTGCCGCCCAGACGGCCAAGCATGTCATCCGCCAGGGTATCCGCGAAGCCGAACGCGGCCAGCAAATGCAGGAATTCCAGCGCCGCAACCAGGAACTGGTCACTGCGCTGGTGACACGCGTCGATCCTCGCACCGGAGCGGCGACGGTGGAAATTGGAAAGGCCGAGGCGGTGCTGCCCCAGACCGAACAAATTGAAGGGGAGACCCTGCGCGAAGGGGAACGTGTCAAAGTGTATGTCGTGGATGTGCGGGATACAGAAAAGGGTCCGCGCGCGCTGATTTCGCGCACTCATCCTGGGCTGGTAAAACGCCTGTTTGAGATGGAGGTGCCGGAGATTTTCGGTGGCACGGTGGAAATCAAGGCGATTTCCCGCGAGGCCGGCTCTCGCACCAAAATGGCGGTGCAGGCGCATGACGCCAACGTTGACGCGGTGGGAGCCTGCATCGGCCCCCGCAGTTCCCGCGTGGCCGGCATCGTGGAAGAACTCGGCGGCGAAAAAATTGACATTGTGGAATACAGCGAGGATCCGGAGGTCTTTATCGCGGCGTCGCTGGCCCCGGCCAAGGTGCTGTCGGTTAAGGTGGACCCGGATGGCGCCAAAAGCTGCCGGGTAACGGTGCCCGACGCACAGCTGTCGCTGGCCATCGGCAACAAAGGGCAGAACGCCCGTTTGGCCGCGCGGCTGACCGGCTGGAAGATTGATATCCGGCCGGAAAGCGGATTTTACGGAGAAACCGAAGAAGGCTGATTCATACGCCAAAGACATAAGGGAAGGGAGGAACCGCAATGAAAACGAGAAAAATCCCGCTGCGTAAATGCACCGGCTGCGGGGAAATGAAGCCCAAAAAAGAGCTGGTCCGGGTGGTAAAGAGCCCCGAAGGCAATGTGTCGCTGGATTTGACCGGCAAGAAGCCGGGACGCGGTGCGTATGTCTGTTCCTCCCTGGCTTGTCTGCAGGCGGCCCGCAAGGCCCGGCGGCTGGAAAAAGGCTTTTCGTGCCGGATACCCGACGAGGTGTATAACCAGATGGAAGAGGAGCTGAAAGCCCATGGCGGATAAGCTGGCCGGAAAGCTGGGGATTTGCCGCCGGTCGGGACATCTGGCCGCGGGGTGCGACGCCGTGACCGGGTGGATGCGGCAGGGAAAGGCGAAGGCCGTGGTCTTGGCCGCCGATTTGTCCCCAAAGACCGAAAAAGAGATACGTTTTACAGCGGAAAAATTCCCGGCGCGACTGCTGCGTACATCGCTTGATAAGGAGCAGATCGGAAAGGCGCTGGGAGTGTCCAAACCCGTGGGGGTTTTGGCCACGGATGACCGTGGATTTGCGGCAGCATTTGAAAAAGACTGCCCGGATAGACAGGAGGACGATGCCATATGATGATTAAGTATCGAGTAAATGAGGTCGCCAAGGATTTTGGCGTAGCCAGCAAGGATGTTGTAAAGCTGCTGGAGGACTACACCGGAACCGCGAAAAAAAGCCAGACGGCGCTTGAAGAAAGCGACCTCGATATTATCTTTGAATACTACACACAGCAGCATCAGGAAGAGAATTTTGACCGGTATTTCGCCGCGGCGGCGGAAAAGGAAAAAGAACGAGCTGCCGCCAAAGAAGCCGAAAAGGCCGCTCGAGCGGAGCAGCATTCCGCCAAAACGTCGCCGAATAAACCGGCGGCAGCCGGCGGCACACAGCCAACGGCGCCCGCGGTGAAGAAAGCCGACGGCGCGGATAAACCCCATCCGCCCAAAGCTCCGGTGGAACGCCGGACGGTGGATACCCGCCGCCCGCAGCAGCTTAATGTGCAGAAATACGATGAAAAATTCGATACGATGGCGCAGACCTCTAAAGGCGGCCGAAGCGATTTCGGGCCCCGCAAGCAGAAGATCAACCAAAAGTCACAGCAGTACCGCAAACCGCGCGGCCGCCGTGAAACGGAGGCTGAGCGCCTGAAACGGATCCAGCTGGAACGTCAGAAAAAGCCCATGACCATCCAGGTGGGTGAGACCATCACCGTGAGCGAGCTGGCCCTTCGCCTGAAAGTGACGGCGTCTGAGGTCATTAAAAAACTGATGCTCATGGGCGTTATGGCTACCGCCAACGAAGAAGTGGATTTTGATACGGCTTTCCTGGTGGGCGAAGAGCTGCACGCCAAGGTGGAACGCGAAGTAGTCGTCACCATCGAAGAACGGATTATCGACGACAGCGAGGATACCGACCAGGATCTGCAGTCCCGCGATCCGGTTGTGGTGGTTATGGGCCATGTCGACCACGGTAAAACGTCGATACTGGACGCGATTCGGAAAACCAGCGTTACCAGCGGTGAGGCCGGCGGCATCACCCAGCATATCGGCGCCTATCAGGTGACGATAGACGGACAGACGATCACTTTCCTTGATACGCCCGGCCATGCGGCGTTTACTTCGATGCGGGCGCGCGGCGCGCAGGTGACCGATATCGCCATCCTGGTGGTGGCGGCCGACGACGGCATTATGCCGCAGACCGTGGAGGCCATCAATCATGCGAAAGCGGCAGGCGTATCCATTGTAGTGGCGATCAATAAAATGGATAAACCGGAAGCCAATCCCGATCGGGTGATGCAGCAGCTGACCGAATATGAGCTGGTGCCCGAGGAATGGGGCGGCGATGTCATTTGTGTGCCGGTGTCGGCTATGACCGGCGATGGATTGGATAAACTACTGGAGACGGTGCTTCTGGTGGCCGAGGTAAAAGAGCTGAAAGCCAACCCCGACCGCGCCGCCAAGGGCACCGTGATTGAAGCGCGCCTGGATAAGGGCCGCGGCCCGATCGCGACGGTACTGGTACAGAACGGCACCCTGCATACCGGCGACGCGCTGGTGGCCGGTATGGCTGTGGGACGCGTCCGCGCCATGCTGAACGACAGGGGCGAAAAGGTGGAGAAAGCCGGCCCGAGCGTTCCGGTGGAGATTATGGGCCTGGACGAGGTGCCGGTGGCCGGCGACGTGTTTGACGCGGTATCCGATGAACGCCTGGCGCGTGAACTGGTGGAACAGCGCAAGCAGTCGGCCAAGGAAGAGCAGTTTAAGCAGTACCAGAAGGTTACGCTGGATAATCTGTTCGATCAGATGCAGCAGGGCGAGATGAAAGAGCTGAACGTCATCGTCAAGGCTGATGTTCAGGGGTCGGTAGAGGCGGTACGCCAGTCTCTGGAGAAGCTGTCGAACGACGAGGTGCGGGTACGGGTGATCCACGGCGCCGTGGGCGCGGTGAGCGAAAGCGACGTCATGCTGGCCGATGCCTCCAACGCCATCATCGTGGGCTTCAACGTCCGTCCGGAGCCGCTGGCGCAGGACGCCGCGGAGCGGAGCGATGTGGATATGCGGATGTACCGCATCATTTATGACTGCATCGAGGAGATTGAGTCGGCCATGAAGGGCATGTTAGCTCCCAAAACCCGCGAAGTACTGCATGGCCGTGTCGAGGTCCGGCAGGTTTATAAAATCACCAATGTCGGCACCGTGGCCGGATGCTATGTGGTCGACGGTAAAATTTACCGCAACGACCTGCTGCGGGTGGTGCGGGACGGCATCATCATCGCTGACGACAAGATGATCTCCCTGAAGCGGTTTAAAGACGATGTTAAAGAAGTGGCCCAAGGATACGAATGCGGTATTGGACTGGAACACTTTAACGATATCAAAGAGGGAGACATTTTTGAAACGTATATTATGGAGGAGTACCGGGATTGATGTCCCGTTTTGGAAAGGAGAACACCCATGCCGGGTTATCGTATGGACAGGACCAGCGAGGATATCATGCGCGAACTGACCGCTATCCTGCGGACGGTGAAAGACCCGCGGGTTGCGGAAGCCATGCTGAGCATCGTACGGGTAGAGGTTTCGCGCGATTTGTCGTATGCGACGGTGTTTATCAGTGCGATGGAAGGGCTGGACACGGCCAAAAAGGCGGTGGAGGGCCTGAAATCGGCGGGCGGCTATATGCGGCATGAGCTGGGTGAGGCGCTGCGGCTGCGGCATGTGCCGGAGCTGCGATTTGTGGCGGATGATTCTATCGCTTACAGCGCCAAGATCGCCCGCACGCTGTCGGAGATAGAAAGAGGCGGGCAGGATGAATAAACCGATCACGGTTGCGGCTGCGGCCGCCATGCTGCGGCAGGCCGACCGGATACTGATTTTAATGCATCATTACCCCGATGGCGATACCATTGGCTCGGGCTATGCGCTCTGCCGGGCGCTGCAGGCGATGGGCAAGCTGGCCCGAACCACCTGCAGCGACGAGATCCCGCAGAAGTACAGCTATATGACGGCCGACGTAGAGCAGCCGGATTTTGAACCGGCCTTTGTCGCGGCGGTGGATGTGGCCGATCCCCAGCTGCTGGGAAGCCGCCTGCAGCCGCTTGCGGATAAGGTGGATTTGTGTATCGACCACCATGGGTCAAATAAGGAATACGCGCAGCATCTGCTTTTGGATGCGGACAGCGCCGCGACGGCCATGCTGATCGCACAGGTAATTGACGAAATGGGCGTCCCGCTCGATCAAGGGATGGCGGAATGCCTGTACACCGGCATAGCGACGGATACCGGATGCTTTAAGTACGCCAATACGGATGCCGCCGCCCACCGGGCGGCGGCGCGGATGATTGAAAAGGGCGCCCGTACCGAAATGATCAATCGAGAGATGTTTGACATCAAGTCCCGTGCGCGGGTGGAGCTGGAACGTCTGGCGCTGGACAGCATGGAGTTCCATTGCCGCGGCCGGGTGGCGTTTATGACCATCACCAACCACATGGCGGCGGTCAGCGGAGCGGTGGAAAACGATATGGAAGGGTTGGCGCCCATACCCCGGCAGATCGAGGGGGTTTGGGTGGGCGTGACCCTGCGGCAGAAAGCAGACGGCAGCTTTAAAGTCAGTGTGCGTACCGGTACGCATGCTGATGCGTCGGCCATTTGTGCAAAACTGGGCGGCGGCGGCCATATGCGTGCGGCCGGCTGCTCCCCACAGGGCGATGAAGCGGCTGTAACAGGGCAGCTGCTGTCCGTTATCCGGGAGACAGTGCCCCATATTGATGAAGCGAACTGAGAGACAGGGAGGTTATCATGGACGGATTATTGTGTATCGATAAGCCGGCAGGGATGACCTCCTTTTCCTGTTGCGCGGCCCTGCGCCGCTGGCTGCATATAAAAAAGGTCGGCCATGCCGGCACGCTCGATCCGGGCGCGACGGGGGTTCTGCCCCTGATGGTGGGGCGGGCGACCCGCGCGGTCAGCCACCTTCCCTGCCATGACAAAGCCTACCGGGCCACGCTGCGCTTCGGACTGGTCAGCAATACACTGGATATCTGGGGGGAAGTCGCCGCGACCGGTGCACCGGTTCCCGGCCAACAGGAGATCGAGGACATCCTTCCCCGCTTTCGGGGCGATATAGTACAGGTACCGCCTATGGTATCTGCCCTGAAAAAGGACGGTGTGAGGCTGTATGAGCTGGCGCGCCAGGGCGTGGAGGTGGAACGCGAAGCCCGCCCGGTTACGGTTTATACGCTGGAAATACGGGATTATGACCGTGCGGCCGGTACGCTGACATTTGACTGCCGCTGTTCGGCGGGCACCTATATCCGTACCCTGTGTGACGATATGGGAAGGCTGCTGGGCTGCGGCGCGGTAATGACCGCCCTGCGGCGCACCATGGCCGCCGGCTATACGCTGGAGCAGTGCGTGAGCTTTGAGGAGGCGGAACGGCTGGCGGAGGAAGGCACTCTGGCCGACCGGCTGCTGCCGGTGGAGTCGGCGTTTTTAACATTTCCTGCGGTAACGGTGTCGCCCGCGCAGGCGGTGCGATTCCGAAATGGGGGCGCTCTGGCGCTCGACCGTCTGAAAGAGCCTGTGAAAGGTGTCGTGAGGGTAAAAGACCCGGACGGCGGCTTTTTGGGATTGGGCGTTCCGAAAGAGCAGGAATTGACCGCCAAGTATATGGCATAGGAGCGTGGCACAGACAGTTATGAAAGACTATACGATTCCCTTTGATATGGTGGAACGCCGCCCGCGAGCGCTGGCTCTGGGAGTTTTTGAAGGGCTGCATATCGGGCACCGGGCGGTGATTTGCCAAGCGGCGGGACGGGAAGACCTGGACGCGGCGATTCTGACGTTCTCCGGGCATCTCCCCAAAGGGGAGGGCGGCGTGCTTATGCCCCCCGACCGGCGGGCCCGTCTGCTTGAAAATATGGGTATTGCCGAGCAATTTATCCTTGATTTTGAAGCGATTCGAAATCTATCGCCGGAGGAATTTGTGCGGGATATCTTGCGCAACCAGTTGGACGCGCGCTTGGTGGCCTGCGGATTCAACTACCGTTTTGGAAAAGGTGGGGCCGGCACGGTGGATACGCTTCGCCGACTGGGACAAGCATACGGAATCCAGGTGGTAGCCGTTCCCGCCGTGGAGGTGGATGGCGAGCCGGTCAGCACCAGCCGTATCCGCCGCTGCTTGGAAGCGGGGAACATGGCGCTGGCGAACCGGCTGCTCGGGGTACCGTTTACGCTGGATTTTGAGGTGGTACACGGCCGGCAGCTCGGTCGCGAACTGGGTACGCCCACCATCAACCAGCCGCTGCCCGCCGGATTTATCCAGCCTCGTTTTGGGGTATATGCCTCTGCCGTAGAGGTGGAGGGACGGGTGACCTATGGCGTCACCAATATCGGCGTGAAGCCCACAGTCGGCGCCGAAGCGCCGTTGGCGGAAACCTGGATTCCCGAATACGAAGGGGATCTGTACGGCCAGCGGATTCGTGTGTCACCTCTACGCTTTTTGCGGGAGGAAAAAACATTTGCCTCCATTGCCCAGCTCAAAGAGCAGATTCACCGGGACGGGGATACCGCACGCCGGGAAATCCTGGGCGATCCCGCGGGCGGTACCGGTATACAGGCGGTGCTGTTTGATTTTGACGATACGCTCCAGGATCGGGAAAAAGCGTTTTCCCAGTACGCCAGTTATTTTTTCAACCGGTATTTTCCCCGGCTGGAGCCGGCGGTGCGGGAAGAACGCCTACGCCAGATGCTGCGACAGCAAAACGGAGGCTATGTGGACTATGTGGAGTATTTCCGGTCGCTGAAAGAGCAATGGGACTGGCGGGACGGACCTTCTCCGGAGGAACTGACAATGGAGTGCCGGTATCATTTCAGCCGGTACACGTCGCTCTATCCGGAGACCGTTGATGTGTTGCGGGAATGCCGCCGCCGCGGCTGGAAAACCGGTATCGTTACCAACGGCCCTTCGCTGCTGCAGAACCGCAAGCTGGATTTTTCGGGTCTGCGCCCCCTACTGGACGTGGTGGTGGTATCCGGAGATGAAGGCATACACAAGCCTGATCCGGAAATTTTCCGCAGAGCCGCGGCGCGGCTGGGGACAGCGCCAAAGGCATGCGTTTATGTAGGGGACCATCCGGTCAATGACGTACAGGGAGCGCAGGCGGCGGGTATGACACC
Organism: uncultured Oscillospiraceae bacterium; assembly: GCA_900552115.1. Lineage (GTDB taxonomy): Bacteria > Bacillota > Clostridia > Oscillospirales > Acutalibacteraceae > UMGS1474. Next base: position 22,364 of record URYP01000005.1, read on the forward strand.
GGTGTATATCCGTGTCACCGACCAATGGGGCACGCCGCCGGACGATGTGGCCCGTATCGGCCGCCTCGGGGACCTGTTCCGCATCCTGTAAATTGTCCTGGTTCCACATGTGCTATACGAATTCTGGCGGGGCCTTGCGGATTTGTCTGGCAGCTTAGGCATACGGCCGCAGGAAGAATTCAGGAAACTTAAAGAAAAAAGTGTGGATTCGCATGCCATAAGCCGCAAATTGGTACTTTACAGAAAACAAAGGCTGTGGTATAATAATGTCCGCGTACAGTATTGACGCGGAATATTCCCTCGTCCGGACCGTGGAGTATGCCTCGAAGAGGAATCGCCTTTTCCCGGCGCTGGGCTTGCGGAAACTATTTTAATGAGGTGAAAACGCTATGATGTTACCTGAAGAAAAAACAGCGATCATGAAAGAGTATGCGACCCATGAGGGCGATACCGGATCTCCTGAGGTTCAGATCGCGGTGCTGACCAAACGGATCAGCGACTTGACCGAGCATCTCAAAATCCACAAAAAGGATCACCATTCCCGCCGTGGCCTGCTGAAAATGGTCGGTCATCGCCGCAACCTGCTTAACTATCTGATGAAAAAGGATATCAATCGCTATCGTGCGATTATTGAAAAGCTGGGTATCCGTAAATAAGTCCGTAAGAGAGGCAGGAGAGGGGACTCTCCTGCCTCATCCTGTTTTCCATTGGCTATATCCGGAGGCTTACCGTATTTTAGCGATGAAACAAACGCTCGAAACCGCTGGAACGCTTGTTTTATTGCTAAAAGTCCGGGATGGCTCCGGTGGCAAATATATGTTGTCGGAGGTTAATTATGTTTGAAAATTACAAAGTGTTTGAAACGACTTTGGCCGGCCGTCCCCTGAAGGTGGAAACCGGTAAAATCGCACAGCTGGCCAACGGTTCCTGCCTGGTACGGTATGGCGAAACCGTCATCCTGTGCGCCGTGACCATGTCGGCCAAGCCCCGCGACGGGGTGGATTTCTTCCCCCTGTCGGTGGATTATGAGGAGAAGCTGTATTCCGTGGGAAAAATCCCCGGCTCTTTCCAGCGCCGTGAGGGGCGCCCTTCCGAGAAGGCAATCCTGACCTCTCGTGTGATCGACCGTCCCATCCGGCCGCTGTTCCCCAAGGATATGCGCAACGATGTGTCTGTCGTCTGCACGGTGATGTCGGTCGATCCCGACTGCCCGCCGGAAACAACGGCTATGATCGGCGCTTCCATCGCCATTGCGATTTCTGAAATTCCGTGGGACGGTCCTATTTCGGGCGTCGTCGTTGGATTGGTTGACGGTCAGTACGTCATCAATCCTACCGCTGAAGAAGAAGCGCGTTCGGATATGCATGTGACCGTGGCGTCCACGGCCGATCTGGTGGCCATGATTGAAGCCGGCGCCAATGAAGTGGACAACGACACCATGTTCGACGGCATTATGGCGGGTCATCAGGCCAACCAGCAGATTGTGGAGTTCATAAACTCCATTGTGGCTGAAATCGGCAAAGAAAAGATTGCCTTTACCTCGAATGATCCCGATCCGGAGATGTACGAGGCCGTCAAGGAATTTGCCATTGAAGATGTCCGCAAGGCGCTGGATACCGATGACAAGCGTATCCGCGACGAGCGTCTGCGGCCGGTGTACGAGGCCGTACACGAAAAGTTTGACGCGGTTTATCCCGAGCAGGAGGCCAAGCTCGAGGAATGCCTGTATAAACTGCAGAAATTTGTGGTTCGCCGCTGGCTGCTGGACGACGGCAAGCGGGTGGACGGCCGTGGTATCGACGAGATCCGCCCGCTGGCCGCCGAAGTGGGTCTGCTGCCGCGCGTGCATGGGTCCGGCATGTTTACCCGTGGCCAGACACAGGTGCTGACCGTCGTGACGCTGGGTTCTTCCGGCGATGCGCAGCTGCTGGACGGCATTGATAACGAAACCGAAAAACGGTATATGCACCATTATAACTTCCCCTCCTATTCGGTGGGTGAAACCCGTCCTTCCCGCGGCCCCGGCCGCCGGGAGATCGGCCATGGCGCTCTGGCCGAACGGGCGCTGCTGCCGGTAATTCCTTCGGTGGAAGATTTCCCCTATACCCTGCGGCTGGTCAGCGAAGTGGTTTCCTCCAACGGATCTACCTCACAGGCCTCGATCTGCGGCTCCACGCTGGCACTGATGGATGCGGGTGTGCCGATCAAGGCGCCAGTGGCGGGTATTTCCTGCGGACTGGTAACCGAGGGCGACCGCTTTATGACCATGGTCGACATCCAGGGCTTGGAAGACTTCTTCGGTGATATGGACTTTAAGGTGGGTGGTACCCATAAGGGCATTACCGCCATCCAGATGGACCTGAAGGTACACGGACTGACCCCGGCCATTATCCGGGAAGCGCTGGATAAAACCTATAAGGCGCGGCTGTATATCCTGGATGATATTATGCTCAAAGCCATTCCGCAGCCCCGCGAGGAGCTGTCGAAATATGCGCCTAAGATGCTCAATACCAAGATCGATGTGGATAAAATCCGCGAGGTTATTGGTAAGGGCGGCTCGGTTATCCAGAAGATCCAGGCCGAGTGCAACTGCAAGATCGACATTGAGGAGGACGGCAACGTCTTTATTTCCTCCACCGATATCGAGGACGCCAAACGCGCGCTGATGGTGGTGGAAACCATCGCCAAGGATCCCGAAATTGGCGCGATTTATAAAGGCAAGGTTACCCGCCTGATGACGTTCGGCGCGTTTGTGGAAATTGCGCCCGGTAAAGAGGGGCTGGTGCACATCAGCCGTCTGGACGTGAAACGGGTGGAACGAGTCGAAGATGTGGTAAATGTCGGAGATGAGGTGCTGGTCAAGGTGACCGAGATCGACGAGCAGGGCCGGTTGAACCTGTCCCGCCGCGATGCCCTGATCGAGGTGGAAGGTCTGAAACCAGAAAACACGGTTTCCGATCAGCGTCCGCCCCGCCGGGACAGCGGCCATCGCCCGCCTCGCCGCAACGGCTGATTTATAACCCTTCCTGTTGCCCGCTGCGGATGCGCCCGCAGCGGGCTTTTCATGTAATTTCGGAATTAGGGGAGGAAATCATGGATAATTTTATAGGACCGCCGGACTTTTGCGCGCGGATGAGGCGTCTTTACGGAAACCAGGCGGATGCCTTACTGGCCGGAAACGGCCCGCCGGCGCGGGGGCTGCGGGTAAATACGCTGAAATGTTCGGTGAAGCGGTTTGAGGAGCTGTGGGACGGCGAGGCAAAGCCGGTACCCTTTTGCGGAGAAGGATTTCGGGTGAATCCCTCATTTAAAGCCGGGGCCGATCCCCTGCATCATGCGGGCGCCTACTATATGCAGGAGCCGTCCGCCATGTCGGCGGTGACGGCTCTGGCCCCCCTCATAGGGGAACGGATTTTGGATCTCTGTGCCGCGCCGGGGGGTAAATCCACGCAAATTGCGGCGGCGCTGCGGGGGCAGGGTCTGCTTTGGTGCAATGAATACGTGCGCGGCCGCGCCCGTGTGCTGGCGCAGAACATCGAACGGTGCGGCGTGCGAAACGCGGTGGTATCATCCGCCGATGCGGCGGCGCTAGCCGGCCGCCTGGAGGGCTTTTTTGACGGTGTATTGGTGGATGCCCCCTGCTCGGGCGAGGGGATGTTCCGTAAGGAGCCGGCGGCGCTGGATCAGTGGAGTGAGGACAATATCCGGCTGTGCGCTGTCCGGGGACGGGATATTCTGGATGCGGCCGCGATCATGGTACGCCCTGGTGGACGGCTGGTATACTCCACATGTACTTTTGCGCCGGAAGAAAACGAATGTCAAATAGCCGCTTTTTTAAACCGGCATCCGGACTTTGATTTGGCAGCAATCGAGGCGCCTTTTGGACGGCCGGGGTTGCCGTGGGATTGTGTTGCGGCTTTTTCAGAAGGAATAGAGGAGCCGGCAGCTGATCTGACCCTTTGCCGGCGCATCACGCCGGCGGACGGGGGAGAGGGGCACTTTGTGGCGCGGCTGATCCGGCGGGGGGAGACGGCGGAGCATAGGGACTGGCTGCCGGTGGAACCGGCCGTTGACAGCGTTGGCCGGCAGGCTGAAGAGCTGTATCACACCTGCTTTTCCGACGAACCGCAGGGGCAGTTTCGCCTTTATGGTGGACAGATGCGGCTGCTGCCGTTGGATCTCTCCCTGGTGCTAGGACTGCCTATGTTTGCCACCGGCATAGCGGTGGCGGAACTCTGCAAAAACCGTCTGGAGCCCTGCCATGCGGCCTTTATGGCCGCTCAGGCGGCGGACTGCCGCCAATTGATTGATCTGAAACGGTGTGACGAACGTCTGAGCCTGTTTTTAAAGGGGCAGGAAATTCCAGTGGAGGGAGTACAGGGCTGGACGGCCGTGGCAGTAGAGGGGATAACCGTCGGGTTTGGAAAGGCTAGTGGGGGAAGACTTAAGAACCGCTATCCCAAAGGGCTGCGGCTGTTGGGATAAGCTTACACTTAGGGCAGCGATCAACACGGGCAAAGCCGGTCATCCTATTTTTTATCAGAAGATCGACGGAACAACAGGCGCCTACACGGTAGCGACAGGAAGATTATCTTTCGATTGAACGCAGCGATGTATCCTTGAATGGAGCAAAATGTGCCGAGAGGGTTGGCTGGATACTTACTTGTTGAATTTCATACTATCGAGGTCAACGCCAAACTCCTTTGTTGTTTCCAGTATTACAACGCCTTGACAACACAGGCGCCGGATATAGTTCCGGTTACGGTAGTACCATATAATGATTTGTAAATCCCGGCTGCGGAAAGGGGCGGGCGGTTTGCAAGTTTACACAACAAAAGACCGGGCTTATGCCCGGTCTTTTTCAGCAATATCAAGACTGGATGATAGACAAAATAAGTTCTTCCGCCGCTTTGGCATCCGCGGCACCGCGGGTGGCTTTCATCACACCGCCTACAAGGGCTTTGAGCGCCTTTTCCTTTCCGGCACGGTAATCGGACACCGCGCCAGGATTGCCGGCGACGACCTCTTCGCAAATGGCTTTGAGGGCGGTTTCGTCCACGCCGGCCATATCTTCCTCGGTGAGCAGGTCGCCGACGCGTTTGCCTTGATCCATCATTTTTTCAAGGGTGGATTTGGCTAGGTTCATCTTCAGCTTGCCGCTGTCAATCAGGGCCACCAATTCCCGCAGATGGTCTGCCGGCAGGGGCACCCGTCCGGTTTCCTTGTCGGCCTCGGTGTCGATGCGGCGGAAAATGGGGCCGAGAATGAAGTTGGACACGGTGCGGGGGGTGACCCCTTCCGAGGCAGCGTCAAAGTATTCCGCGATTTTGCGGTATTTGACGAGCATCTGCGCGTCCTTTTCCGGAAGGCCCAGATCGGTGGTGTATCGCTGCAGCCGCGCCTCCGGCAGTTCGGGCAGCGCCGCGCGAAGTTCCTCGATTTCTTCGTCGGTGGTAGCCAGGGTAACCAGGTCCGGCTCCCGGAAATAACGGTAATCCTGCGCGTCTTCCTTGCCCCGCATGTTTTCCGTGACGCCGGTTTCCTCATCAAAACGGCGGGTTTCCTGAATGATCTGCCCGCCGCTTTCAATCACGTCGATTTGCCGCTCCATCTCATACTCGACCGCTTTGGCTATGTGGGCAAAGGAATTCATGTTTTTAATCTCGGTGCGGGTCCCCAACGTATCGGACCCAACCGGACGGACGGAAATGTTGACGTCGCAGCGCATGGAGCCTTCCTGCATACGGCAGTCGGATATGCCGATGGTACGCATCAGCAGCTGGAGCTTTTCCATATACTCCCGGATTTCGTCTACGCTGCGTATATCCGGCTCGGAGACGATTTCAATCAGCGGCACGCCGGCACGGTTGTAATCGACAAAAGTGTCTCCCCGGCTGTGTACCAGCTTGCCCGCGTCTTCCTCGATATGGATACGGGTCAGGCGTATCCGGCGACCGGAGGACAGCTCCACATAACCGTGCTCGCACAAAGGCTTGTCGAACTGGGAAATCTGGTACGCCTTGGACAGGTCGGGATAGACGTAATTTTTACGGTCCATTTTAGAGATGTTGTTGATATGGCAGTGGGTCACCAGTCCTGCCTGGATAGCGTAGCGCACCACCTGCCGGTTGAGCTTGGGAAGGGTGCCGGGCAGGCCGATGCAGATGGGGCAGCAGTTGGTATTGGGATCACCGCCAAATTTGGTGGTGCAGCCGCAGAATATTTTGGTGTTGGTGGAAAGCTCGATATGGGTTTCCAGACCGGCTACCAGTTCGTATTGTTTCACAGCGACACGCCCCCTTTCGCCGGCGGTACGGCCGCCGCGCCGGCCTGCTGCTCATAGTGATAAGCGGTACTCAGAATTATAGCCTCGCTGAAACGGGGTCCGATTAACTGCATACCGATGGGCAATCCGTTCTCATCCGTCCCACAGGGTAGGGATACCGCCGGCAGACCCGCAATATTGACCGGGACGGTGCAGATGTCCGTTTGATAGGTTTGGATGGGGTTCTGAGAAGATGTGTTCTCCTTAAAGGCGGTCATGGGTACGGTAGGCGCCAGGATGACGTCGCAGCTCTCAAACGCCTGATCAAAAGCGTGAACGATGACGCCGCGCAGGTTTTGTGCCTTTTTATAATAAGCATCGTAATAACCGGAGCTGAGCACATAGGTACCGAGCAGGATTCGGCGCTGCACCTCTTTACCAAAGCCCTCACTGCGGGTGCGGCATATCATGTCGTGGATGCCGTTGTAGTGGGGTGCCTGGTAACCGTAACGAATCCCATCGTAACGGCCCAGATTGGAGGAGGCCTCCGCACAGGCGAGAATGTAGTAGACGGGTAGGGCGTAGCCCAACGACGGCAGCGAAAATTCAACGATTTCCGCTCCCATCGCTTCATACGCGGCGATGGCTTTTTCCAGGGCGGCCCGGACGGGAGGCTGCAGGCAGTCCATATATTCTTTTGCCACGCCGATTTTCCGCCCGCGTATGTCCTGCCGCAGGGTATCCGCCGTGGGTTCATCCCGGCGGCCGCTGGAGGTGGAATCCATTGGATCGTAGGAGGAAATGGCGTCGAATACGATCGCCGCGTCCTCGACGGTTTCAGCAAGTGGGCCGATTTGGTCAAAGCTGGAGGCGTAAGCGATCAGGCCGTAGCGGGATACCGCGCCGTAAGTAGGTTTCAGACCCACAATGCCGCAGAAGCTGGCGGGCTGACGGATGGAGCCGCCGGTGTCCGAACCGAGCGCGTAGACAGCCAGGTGGCCGCTGACTGCCGAAGCGCCGCCGCCGGAACTGCCGCCGGCCACATGCGCCGTATTGTGTGGGTTTTTAGCCCCACCATAGCAGGAGGTTTCACAGGAGGATCCCATAGCAAATTCGTCCATGTTGGTTTTGCCCAGTAAAACGCCGCCCTGGCCTTTCAGAGAGCTCCATACGGCAGCGTCATAGATGGGGGTGTAGCCTGACAGGATTTTGGAGCAGCAGGTGGTAAGCAGCCCTTTGGTGGAGATATTGTCTTTCAGCGTCATGGGGACGCCTTCCAGCAGGGACAGCTCTTCGCCGGCCGCCCGCTTTTGATCGACCCGCCGCGCCGCTTCAAGCGCTGTGTCACGGGTAACGGAAACATAGGCGTTCAAAACGGGGTTTTCCCGCTCGATCGCCGTGAGATAAGCCGTGGTGAGCTCTTCACAGGACAGCTCCCCGGCCGTCAGTTTATTGTGGATCAACCGAATCCGGCTGGCGCTCATGAGAACACATCCTTTTTACTTTCTCTTTTTCACCGGGAAAAAGCCGTCTTCCCCGCCGCTGACGTTCAGGAGTATTTCCTCCTGAGGATAAGAGGGCACAACCTCGTCTTCCCGGTAGGCATTCTGCAGGCCGCCAATATTGTCGAAATCCTCATCCTGCTTTTCGCTGGCCCCATTAATGGTATCGGCAAACTCAATAATTTTCGCCATCTCCTGTGTCAGCCCGTCCAAATCCTCCTCGGACACGAACAGCTTGGAGAGCAGCGCGATATCGCGGATATCGTCCCGTGTAATCATGGCTGTGGCCTCCTATCGGATTTTTATATGCACTTCCCGCAGCTGCTGCTCGGTAACCGGGCAGGGAGAGCCGACCAAAAGATCCTGGGCGGCGCTGTTCATCGGGAAAGCGATGACTTCGCGGATATTGTCCTCTCCGGTAATCAGCATCAGCATCCGGTCCACGCCGGGCGCCATGCCCGCGTGGGGCGGCGCGCCGTACTGGAAAGCGTTATAAAGGGAAGAAAACTTGGTTTTCAAATCGTCTTCAGTATAACCGGCAATTTCAAAGGCGCGCACCATGGTATCCAGGTCATGGTTGCGCACCGCGCCGGACGACAGCTCCACGCCGTTGCACACAATGTCGTACTGATAGGCGAGGATATCCAGCGGATTTTTGGTGTTGAGGGCTTCCAGGCCGCCCTGCGGCATGGAGAAGGGGTTGTGGGTAAAGACAACGGCGCCGGTTTCCTCGTCCTGATCGTACATGGGGAAATCCACCACAAAACAGAACGCAAACGCATCGTCCTTAATCAGACCCAGCCGGCCCGCCACCTCGGTGCGAATCTGGCCCGCCAGCTTGGGGGCCAGATCTTTGGAATCCGCAATAAAATACAGCACACAGCCCGGTTCCAGTCCGGCCCGGCGGATCAGCTCCTGCCGCTGGTCGTCGGAGAGGAATTTATCGATCGGGCCCAGGAAGGTCATCTCGTCGGTTACCTTGACATAGCCGAGTCCTTTCATGCCGATTGAGGTAGCGAATTTGAGCATGTTTTCAAAAAAGCTCTTTGATTGGGACGCACAGCCGGGCACATTGATGGCGCGGACCGTTTTGCCTCGGAAGGGCGCAAAGTCGGTTTCCACGAACATGTCGCTGATATCGATGATTTCCAGCGGGTTGCGCAGGTCGGGCTTGTCGGTGCCGTATTTCAGCATGCATTCCGCATAGGGTATTTTGCGGAAGGGCGCGGGAGATACCCGCTTATCGGTGAATTTGGTAAACGTTTCATACAAGACTTCTTCCGCCACGGCAAACACATCCTCCTGCGTGGCGAACGCCATTTCAAAGTCGAGCTGGTAAAACTCGCCGGGCGACCGGTCGGCCCGCGCATCCTCGTCCCGGAAGCAGGGGGCTACCTGGAAATACTTGTCAAACCCCGATACCATGAGCAGCTGCTTGAAAATCTGGGGCGCCTGTGGCAGCGCATAAAACATGCCGTGATGCTTGCGGCTGGGAATTAGATAGTCCCGCGCGCCTTCCGGAGAGGAGGCGGACAAAATGGGCGTCTGCATCTCCAGAAAGCCCAGGTCGGTCATCTTCTGCCGCAGGTGCGAGATAATCTGCGCGCGCAACACCATATTCTGGTGTACCTTTTTGTTGCGCAGGTCGAGGAACCGGTATTTCAGGCGGACATCCTCTTTCACCTCGGGAGAGGCCGTCACCTCAAAGGGCAGATTGCCGCGGCATTTTCCAAGGACGGTCAGGGCATCCGCCTTGATTTCCACTGTGCCGGTGGCAATTTTATCGTTATAGGTGTCGGCGCTGCGCCCCACCACCGTGCCGGTCACCGATACTGCGCTCTCCTTATTCACGCCGTCCAGCAGGCTTTCGTCGTATACCACGACCTGCACCACGCCATAATGATCCCGCAGGTCCACAAACAGCACGCCGCCGTGGTCCCGGATATTTTCAACCCAGCCGGCCACGCGAACCTTTTTATCCAGCAGGGATTCCCCGATGGCGGTACAGATATGGGTACGGTACGGATTCTCTGTCATGTTGTTTCAGCAACCCTTCGGATGGTATTTTATAAAGCGGCAAGCCGCGTATAATCAAGACAAAAGTATACCATATATTCCCACTGTTTTCAACTTTTTTTCGCCGATTGCAAACGGTGGCAAAAGATGGTATACTATCACTATCTGCTTTAGGAGGTATGTTTATGCAAAAGATTTCCATGAAGACCCCTCTTGTCGAAATGGACGGGGATGAAATGACGCGCATCATCTGGCAGGCGATCAAGGAGAAGCTGCTGCTTCCCTTTGTGGACCTTCAGTGTGAATATTACGATCTGGGGCTGCCCCATCGGGATGAAACCGACGACCAGGTGACCATGGACGCGGCAAATGCGATTAAAAAATACGGTGTGGGCGTGAAATGCGCCACCATTACGCCCAACGCGCAGCGGGTAGAGGAATATAAACTTAAACAGATGTGGAAAAGCCCCAATGGCACCATCCGGGCCATGCTGGACGGCACGGTGTTCCGTGCGCCGGTTCTGGTAAACGGCGTTCGCCCCAGCGTGTCCACCTGGAAAAAACCGATCACCATTGCCCGTCACGCCTATGGCGATATCTATAAAAACACGGAAATGAAAGCGGCCGCCGGCAGCAAAGCCGAATTGGTGGTAACCGACGCCGCCGGCAACGAAACCCGGCAGCTCATCCAGGATTTTGCCGGGGATGGCATTGTCATGGGAATGCACAACACTGACGCGTCCATCCGGAGTTTTGCCCATGCGTGCTTCCAATATGCGCTTTCGGTCAAACAAGATATGTGGTTTTCCACCAAAGATACGATTTCCAAGACTTATGACCACCGGTTTAAGGATATCTTTGCTGAAATTTACGAGGCCGATTATAAAGACGCTTTTGAAAAAGCCGGTATTACCTATTTTTATACCCTGATCGATGACGCGGTGGCGCGCGTTATCCGTTCGGAGGGTGGCTTTATCTGGTGCTGCAAGAACTATGACGGCGACGTGATGAGCGATATGGTGGCCACGGCTTTCGGGTCGCTGGCTATGATGACCAGTGTGCTGGTGTCTCCCGACGGCAACTATGAGTACGAGGCCGCTCATGGTACCGTTACCCGGCATTATTACCGCCATCTCAAGGGCGAGGCCACCTCTACCAACTCGGTGGCTACCATTTTCGCCTGGTCGGGTGCGTTGCGTAAACGCGCGGAAATGGACGATCTGTCCGATCTGGCGCATTTTGCCGACGTGTTGGAGGAATCCACCATCGCGACGATCGAGGGCGGCATTATGACTAAGGATTTGGTGGCGCTGTCCACGCTTGATAATAAGCAGGAAGTGGACACGATGGGATTCCTGGATGCTGTGGCGGCACGGATGACAGAGGCTCTGGCCTGACCCGGTACATAACTGAAAAAAAGACCCCGGCAGCCTGTGCTGCCGGGGTCTTTTTTGATAAAAACGTCGAAAATCGATGATAAACAGCGAAATGATAAGAAAATAGAAGATAAAGGAGCGTATAGCATTCCCCTTGCTTTAAAAAACATTAGACTGCGGTTGAGGTTCATGCGAACCTATGATAAGATAATAACAACACGAAAAGAGATCGAATGTGATAGAAAGGCGGGAGATGTATGGAGATGAAAACCATACCGGGAACGGTACTGCCCTGCCAGCCCCCCATGGGATCGGATACCTTTGCCGCGGTAGCCTCCCTGTGCAGCGTAACCGGCGGTCTCAGCCTGTCGCAGATTGTCGGGTTCACCGGGCTGGAGGCCTCCACAATTCAGAACTGGGTAAAACGGGGATGGGTGTCCCGGCCGACCGGGAAAAAATACAACGAGCGGCAGATCGCCCGCATACTGCTGATCAATGTGCTACGGGACTGCCTGCCGCTTGAAAAGATTGCCCAGTTACTGGGTGCGGTCAACGGATCGGTGGAGGACGCGGCGGACGATATCATCGACGAAGGCGAGCTGTACAACCGGCTTTGTGCAATTTTGTTTGATCATATTGACCGCACCACGCCGCCCGAAGAAATCCGCGCGGCGGTCAACCGGCATCTGGCCGACTATACGGGCCCGAAGCTGGACTCCAAAGCCTGTTTGGCCCGTGCGCTGGAAATTATGGTGTTGGCATTCCAGACGTCACGTATGAAACAATTGGTGGAAAGTCGGCTGACAGAGTGGCTGGCGGAGATCCCGGACTAACCCGCCGGGTATGACGAACGATCTGACGACATAGCATGGGAATGGAAGGGGGAGGATTCGCCCGGCGCAGCCGCGGCAGAGGGGACCTTGCATGGCTAAGGAAAGGAGATGAGGACAATGGAATGGTTTTTTGACTGGTGGAACGCGCTCAGCCTGTTGCAGCAGAGCTTTGCCGTGGTGGCGATCCCGGCGACGGTGATCCTGATTTTGCAAACCGTCCTGTTGTTGTTTGGCGTCGGGGGCGGCCACGACGCGGATCATGGTGAATTTGCGGAAGACCATAGTGGCCTGGGGGAGCACGATCTCGATCACGACTGGGAGCACGATACCGGCCACGACGGTGATGCGGCGGATGGCGACCACGACGTGCACGATCCGGCCCATCATGCGGCGGGTATACGGATTTTTACCGTGCGAGGCCTGGTAGCGTTTTTTGCGGTCGGGGGCTGGCTGGGAATCGCGCTGGGAGATACGGAAATAGCGGTTCCGTGGATAACGGTGATCGCTTTTGCGGGCGGTGCGGCCGCGCTGCTGTTGACCGCCTGGTTTATCAAGTGGAGCCTGTCGCTGCAAGACCAGGGGAATTTAGACCTGCACAATGCGGTCGGTAAAACCGCACAGGTGTATATCCCGATACCGGCGGACGGCAAAAGCTCCGGAAAGGTAACGCTGACCCTGCAGGAGCGATATGTGGAACTCAGTGCCGTGACCACGGCTGATCGGATTCTGCACACCGACGAAATGGTCAGAGTGACTGGCGTCATGAACCAGAACCTGCTGGTGGTGAGGCCGCTGGAGGAATCCAGCGAGTAACGCATAAAATTCGCGGCGTCAGGCACGCTGTTTATATATAGGTCAATAAAAAAGAGGAGTGAGAGTATGCCAACCAATATGATTATTTTGCTGGTGGTTATCGGAGTTCTGCTGTTTTCGCTGCTGCTGGTCGTCTTGTCCCGTTACCGGCGCTGTCCATCTGACAAGATCATGGTCATCTACGGTAAGGTGGGAACCAACAAAGACGGGTCGGCCCGGTCGGCCCGGTGTATTCACGGCGGCGCGGCGTTTATCTGGCCGGTCATTCAGTCGTTTGATTACCTGGATCTGACGCCGATATCCATTAACGTGGATCTGACCAACGCCCTGTCTCACCAGAACATCCGTGTGGATGTGCCCTCCCGGTTCACAGTGGGAATATCCACCGAGCCGGGCACCATGCAGAATGCGGCCGAGCGGCTTCTGGGTTTGCAGCTCAACGAGATACAGGAGCTGGCCAAAGATATCATTTTCGGGCAGCTGCGTCTGGTTATCGCCACCATGGATATCGAGGAGATCAACACTGACCGCGATAAATTTGTGGAAGCCGTTTACCACAACGTGGAAACCGAACTGAAAAAAATTGGCCTGCGGCTTATTAACGTCAACGTAACCGATATTACCGACGAGTCGGGCTATATCGAGGCGCTTGGTAAAGAAGCGGCGGCCAAGGCCATCAACGACGCGAAAAAGTCAGTGGCGGAAAAGAACCGCGACGGCGCCATCGGTGAGTCCCAAGCGGTGAAAGATCAGCGTATTCAGGTGGCCGAGGCCAACGCAACGGCCATCGGCGGCGAAAACCAATCTAAAGCCGCGATCGCCCAATCCGACGCTACCCGCCGTGAGGCGGAAGCAGAGGCCCTGCGCCGTGCCACAGCAGCCGAACGGATTGCCGAAGCCAAGGCGCTGGAAGAGGCTTATGCGGCTCAGCAGCAGGCCGAGCAGGCCCGTGCCGAGCGGGAAGCCGCCACACAGCAGGCGGACGTTATCGTCAAGGCCCGCATCGAGAAAGAGCGCATTGAACTGGAAGCCGAAGCCCAGGCGGAGCAGACACGGCGCAAAGCCCGCGGTGAAGCGGACGCTATCTACGCCACTATGGAGGCACAGGCCCGTGGCGCGCAGGAAATCCTCGCCAAGCAGGCCGAGGGCTTCAGCAAGATCGTGAACGCTGCCGGCGGCGACGCGAGTGCGGCGGTGCAGCTGATGCTGGTGGATAAGATAGAGGACCTGATTAAGATTCAGGTGGAGGCGGTCAAAAACCTGAAGATTGATAAGGTGACCGTGTGGGATTCCATGAATGGTGAAAACGGTTCTTCCACCACCTCGAATTTCCTGTCGGGCCTGATGAAATCGATCCCGCCCCTGAACGAGACCTTTAAAATGGCCGGCATGCAGATTCCGGAATTCCTGGGGAAGGACGTCCCGACGTCCGCTCCTGTCATGCCCAAGGCCAAGGCGGACGCCTCTGTGGCCGCCGATCAATAAAAGCTCTAGTAGCAAAGTAAAAAAACCGCCCATCCGTTTTTGGATGGGCGGTTTTTCTATCATAGAGAGGGGATCAGCCCCCTGCGCTTTCCTGAAGCGTGCAGGTGACGGTTATGGTCTTGACCTGGCGGCTCCGTGTGTCGACGTGCAGCAGGGTCAGAGTGACCTTGTCGCCCACTTTGTGTGCCGAGAGCTGTGTGCGCAGCTTGGCGTAATTGGTGACCCGTACATTGTCCACATGCGTAATAATGTCGCCAGCCTGGGCCTCGGTGCCGGCAAGAGAGGAATCGCTGTTGATTGACTGGATTTGAAAACCGTTGTAATTGCTGTTGGTGGAGGTGTAGGTGCTGCCAGTTATGCCCAGCGAAACCCGGCCTTTTACATAGCCGTTTTGTATCAGATTGTCGATAATATCCTTGGCTTCATTGATCGGAATGGAAAACCCGAGGCTTTCATAGCCGCTGGCAACGATCTTAGCGGAATTGATGCCGATAACCTGGCCAGACGAATTGATCAGAGGACCGCCCGAATTGCCGGGATTGATGGCCGCGTCGGTCTGCAGGCATTTGATGGAATAGCCGGTATCGTCGTAAACATCCCGTGCCAGACCGGAAATGATACCCTGGGTGGGTGTCCATTCCAGACCGCCGGAATTGCCCAGCGCCACGACCTTATCGCCCAGTTGAAGCTGGGAGGAATCCCCGAACACCGCCGGGGTCAGGTCTTTGGCGTTGATTTTTATAACCGCCAGGTCGGTGTCCTTATCTACACCGATGACAGTCGCTTTTTTGTATACCTTGCCGTCATAGGTTTTTACATCGATCTGAGCATATGGTATATTGGTTTGTTCGTTGATGACACAGTGACGATTGGTGATAATGTATCCATCCTTGGTCATCACAATTCCGGTAGCGCTGCTCGCCTTGGTAAGCCCCGGATTATCGTCGTCGCCATCGCTGTCGCTGCTGTCATTGCCGCCGGATGCAAACGGGTTGTAAGAGGTGTTCTCTTCATACGTTGCAATGACAACCGTGGAATTGAGGTTTTTCTGAATAATTTGTTGGGTGTTCAGGGCGTCGGCTTTCTCGTCGGCGCCATTGATTTCCACCTTGGGCGTGTTGCCGTTATTCTTCGTCGAATCGGATGATGAGGGAGTGCTGCCCGTATCGTCATTCCCCGAAGACACATTGTTTTTGTTCATGGCTACGGCAAGCATGACCGACAAGGTGACAATGGTTCCGGCGCAGATCACGCCCAGCGCGGCCAGGGCAATGGACGCCCCACTTTTTTTCTTTTTCTTATCCGGCTTTTTATCGGGAGCCGGAGGCGGCGCCGGCTGCTGCCAACCGTAAGGGTCGTAGGAATGCCCGGTGGCATAATGATACGAAGTGGACGGATAGGAAACCGGGTCAGCCGGCGCGGGGCCGCTTCCCGTCGGTTCGACCGACGGCAGTCCGGAAGAGGGGGCGTCGCTGGAGGGACTGTGCCACCCGGAGACCTCGCCGGTATAGGCCGGTGGCTGGGTCGTTTCGGCCGGCGGAGAAGGGGGCTCGGCCGGCGGCGTAGCCGGGGCCGGTTCCCCGCTCGGTTGACCGCCCGTTGGCCAGCGGTTGTCGTCATCAGAGGGATACATAAATCTACACACCTTTCCTCGATCCACCCGGCAGGGGGGATGCATGCGTTTCATATGGATAACAAAGCCAGTATAGCGGATATTTGTGACGGTTTATTGAAGAAACTTTGCGTATTTCATAAATAAATGGGGTCTGGATTATGAACGCAGCTTTTCCGGAGGTTTGCTGTCGCCTGTATCCGGCAGCCAAAAGGAAAACTCTGTATATTCATTTTCCACGGATCGCACCACAATTTCCCCATGGTGCAGGTTGATCACGGTCTTTACAATATATAGTCCCAATCCTACCCCGCTTTTATCCAGACTACGCGATTTATCACTTTTATAGAACCGTTCAAAAATATGCGGCATTTCCTGACGGGGGATACCCGCGCCGCTGTTGCGCACACTGTAAGTGATGCGCCCGTCCGTCCGTCCGAACCGGATGTCGATGGTGCCCGCTTCGCCTGTAAATTTCACGGCGTTGTCGATCAGGTTGTAAATAACCTGGCCAATGAGATCGAAATCGGCGTAAACTTCCGTATAGTCGCACTCATCCAGTCCGGTAACCGTAACGTTTTTGTCATCGAGGCGCTGTTCAAAGGACAGCAGCGTCGAATAGGTCACATCCATGAGGTCGAACGGCACCCGGTTGATACGCAACTGGCCGGCATCGATGCGGGACAGGTCGAGCATTGACCGCACAAGGCGGGACAGGCGCTTGACTTCATCGGAAATGATTTTCAGGTAATGGTCCTGCTTGTCGGCGGGTATGGTGCCATCGAGAATGCCATCGATAAATCCGGCAATGGTGGTCATCGGTGTTTTCAGCTCATGAGACACGTTAGCCACAAAGCTGCGGCGCATATCTTCCACGCTGGACAGGGATATCGCCATGTTGTTGAGCGCGGTAGCCAGTTCCGCCACCTCGTCTTTGCCGGTAACCGTAATGCGGTAGCTGAAATCGCCTTCACCGAACCGTCGGGTCGCGGCGGCCATCTGCCGCAGCGGCCGTACCAGGCGATAGGTCATGATATAGACCGCTACGAATGTCAGCGCCAGTACGCCAAGCGAGGACAGAAGGAACAGCCGCACATTGTCAAGCACATACTCCCCGAGACTGTCGGAGGGGATGGACACAAACACATAGCCGATCTGTGACTGGTCGTCACCCACCGATATGGTGCAGGCGGCAATGTACTGCTGAGAGGCATACAGGCCATCCAGGGTTCCCAGCGTAAAAAAGCCGGGTGTACCGGGGGCCGTAACCTTATTTAAAACAGAGGCGGGAATGGTCTTGCTCGAATGGGAACAGGATAGCCCCTCGGAGCACAAAATAACCTCACCGTTATTGTCCACCACCAACACAAGGGCGTTGTCAATGGTCGCCAGCGGTTCCAGCAGGGGAGACAGAGCAGCCGGGGATATCACATATTGATGATTTATGGGATCATAGTTGGTGCGTTCCGATGTAAAGGTGGATACACTGGCCGCTGCCCGGTTCATCCAATCCTGCTTTTCGTCCAGCCAGTGGCGGGTAAAAAACAGTGCCTGGACTACGCACATGGCGGTAAAGCTGATCACCACGATCAAAGACAGCACCGCCAGATATTTGGTAAAAATACTTTTGAACATCAGGCATCCTTGTCCTTGACTTCAAATTTGTAGCCCACGCCCCAGACGGTTTTCAGCGTCCACTGGTCGGATACGCCGTCCAGCTTTTCGCGCAGCCGTTTTACGTGCACGTCAACGGTGCGGCTGTCGCCATAGTACTCGAACCCCCACACTTCGTCCAACAGCTGGTCACGTGTGTACACGCGGTTGGGGTTGCTGGCCAGGTGGTAAATCAGTTCCATTTCCTTGGGAGGCGTATCGATCTGTTTACCGCCCACCCGCAGTTCATAGTTTTCCATGTTGATATACAGACCGTCGTACTGGACTTCTTTCTTTTTCTGGCTGTCCTGCGCGCCGCTGCGGCGCAGCACCGCTTTCACACGCGCCACGACCTCTTTGGCGTCAAAGGGTTTCACCACATAGTCGTCCGCCCCCAGCTCAAGCCCCAGGACTTTGTCAAAAACCTCTCCCTTGGCGGTAAGCATAATAATGGGACAGGCGGACTGCTTGCGGATTTCCCGGCAAACCTGCCAGCCGTCGAGTTCCGGCATCATAACATCCAGCAGCATAAGCGCCGGTTGAGACGTTTTGAACATTTCGATGGCCTGCATGCCGTTGTAAGCCAGCAATACCTCAAACCCCTCTTTTTCCAGATACAGGCGCAGCAGTTCACATATATTTTTGTCATCGTCCACTACCATTATTTTTAAGTCCGCCATACGAAACCGTCCTCCTTACAAAATGCGATCTTTTTTATAGTTTATCAGATTTTTAACCGGGTGTTATGAACAGTATTTTAAACTTTTGCCAGAAACAGGCACAGAGGTTGAAAAACCAGGGGGAACATGATAAAATATTGCCCAAAAGGAGGGGATGCCATGCGTTTGGCCTCTCGTATAACCCGTGTACTCATGTGGATATCGCTGGTAGTATTTGGGGGATTTCAGTGGATTGCTGTTTTGGGCATTCACAAAAATAATGTCCGGGCCGTGAACGCCGGAAGTCCGGATACGGTCTATACTATCTGGCCTTTGATAACGGCGATGACGATCCTGACACTGGCGGTGTTCTGGTTTGCGTTTATCCGCCGGCACCGCCTGCCGGGGGTGATTGCAGCCGGAATTGCTTCCGCGGCGCTGTTTGCCATAGCGCTGGATATATGGCAGACCTTTGACGCGCAGGTGGTTGTCAGCGGTGGACTGGATCTTTGGACGCTGATCTGGCGGCACATGAGCTGTTTGCTGATTTTTGGGTTTATGTTGGCGTCCTATCTGTTGGAGCGTGCCGGCGGGGGACCGGTGGACGGAACTCCCGGCGAAGAAATAGCGTATATTCCCATTGCCGATGAAAAGCCATAAGAACGGTTGCGACTACACCGTCTACGGGAAAGCCGGAATATACCGCTCTGCAAAAAATGACTCTGCGGAAAATTCCGCAGAGTCATTTTAAAATAAAGTACGCGTTTGACGGCTGCCTATACAGAATGGCTATATGTCACTGTTCGGGTCGCCTTCCGGCTCGTCTACCGGCAGGATATTCCAAACGTATTCCAGCAATTGTTCTTTCTGCTTTTTATCCAATTGCCGATAAAGAATCAAAAATTTGCGTTCATCGTCCGAAAGCGTAGACAACTCGTATGCGGGATGCTGCTCTGGTGAAATTGGCGGGGAATGGATGGGCAATATGGAGTTTCGGAAGAGGTCGTAATCGGGATCGACCAGATGATCGACCGTTGTTTTGTAGATACGGGCGATACGCAGGGTTAATCCCAGATCAGGGTGACTTTTCCCCGTTTCGTAAAAAGCGTAGGTGCAGCGTTCAATATGCAGTAAATCGGCCAGTTCTTTTTGTGTAAGGCCGCTTGTATAACGCAAGATACGCAGCCTCTGTGCCAGCAGGGGCAGCCGTTCTTTTTGTTTAGCCAATACAATCCCTCCCGAAATGGTTGTACGAAAAAATACAGAGAATACGGTTATCCTTTCTACAATGTAAGAATATTATACCAACTTTTTACGGAAATGCTCCCCATTGTGTAAAAGGTTAATGAAGATGATTATATACTCATACAAAATATAATTTTATAAGCTAGATGTGAACAAACTTGTCAAAATAAAAAACGACAGATGCCACAGATGGAGGGATGTGGGAAAATTTAATAGAAAATAATGCGAATTCCCTTGACGGGACAGGCAGGGTCTGGTATAATATAAAACCGTTAGTGAAATGCTACCGTGGCTCAGCTGGTAGAGCAGCTCACTCGTAATGAGCAGGTCGTCCGTTCGAATCGGATCGGTAGCTCCAAAGCAGATTGTTTTAAAACAATCTGCTTTCTTTATTATGCCTGTTAAACGGAGGGTTACAAATGAGGCCTGAACAGGCGACACGACCGTTGTTTAAAGAAGGCTGCTCCCATGTTTTGGTTCCGCCGGAACTGAAACGCGACTGCGGCCATTGTCATGGATTATGCTGCGTGCTGTTGTATTGCTCAAAGTCAGAGGGATTTCCACAGGATAAGCCGCCCGGTACGCCCTGTATATTTTTGGCGGCGGATTATCGCTGCTCCGTCCACGAACGGTTGGCGGAAAAAGGGCTGAGTGGCTGTATGGCGTTTGACTGCCTAGGCGCAGGGCAACGGCTTACACGGCTCTTGGAGGAGCATGGAGGGGAAAAATTCAGCGGCATCGCCAACAGACTGCCCCACATGATGGAACGGCATTGGTTATGGTGGTGCCTGTGGCAGGTATGGTGGATACGTCCCTGTGCCGTACTTAAAGATGAGGCGCAGGCTTTGGTTAAGCAATTTCAGGCGGCGGATGATGAGGAGGAAGAAGCGGCTGCCCCAATGGAAGCCGCTCTCAACGAGGCCGCACGAAGCCTGCTTGCCCGTGCGGCCGAAATGGTATGTGCGGCCGTCGGAGGACGCCTGGGACAGCCGGGCAGGGATTACGCCGGCCGCGACCTGCGGGGAGCGGATCTGACGGGCCGGGATTTCCGGGGTGCATGGCTGATGGGAGCTGATTTAAGGGGCGCCGGCGCTTATGGGGCAAACTTTATGGGAGCGGACCTGAGGGACACCCGTTTGGAGGATGCCGACCTCGGCAGCAGCCTTTTTCTCACGCCGGCACAGCTGCAGGCGGCCCGGGGAAACACCGCTACCAAGCTTCCCCCTTTTTTGGAGCCGCCGGATCACTGGAGATAATGGCGGTGGAGCTGCAAAAGCGGCAGCATCATAGGGGAAAATTCAAGCGGCGGTTTTTCATAAAAAAATGGCTCTGCGGAGTGCGATTGCCGTCACTTATAGGGATGTTAGCAGTTGGAATTATAATAGGTCCGT
>URYP01000006.1 GCA_900552115.1 uncultured Oscillospiraceae bacterium
AATTAATGGGGATGTAAATTTTTTATGAACAGGTTTGAACATAATTTAAAAGAAGCCTTTGTGGAATCGGAATACGGCCTGGTAATGGAAAACCGAACGAACGATTCGCATTATCAGCGACTTGAAAAGGAATACAACCTGATTTTTGAGGCCATCCGCCACCGGCTGGGGAAGGATCACAGCCGCCTGATGATACAGCTGGAGGCAAAGAACAATGAAATCAAAAGTATAGACGACGACCTGCTCTATATGCAGGGCATGATCGACTGTGTCACCTTGTTGAAAACCATTCGGCTGCTTTAAATGGCGGCCGAAGGCACTGCTCAACTTGAGCGTACCATATCCGCGGAAATAAAAAGCCGGAGGCCCGGGACGATTCCCGTAGCTTCAGGCTTACCCGCGCGCGGGTGAACTTTTATGCGTGCTTATTCAAATGTTTTGGGATTGGAATAGCCCGGCTTGACAAGCACGTTATCCCTGTCCTTGACAAACTCGTTGTAAACGCCTTCCCATTCGCCGTAGGAGTACTCCTCCACCGAAACGGAAATATATTTTTCCGGCTTGCCCATTTCCTTGCTTACAACGGCGGCAATTTTGTCGGCAGCCTCCTGCAACTGCTTCTGAGAGGGGCCGCTGATGGTTTTAATGACAATGTGCGGCATGGCGTATCCTCCTTTTCAATTTGTTGGCACCCCCTACCAGAATCGAACTGATAACTGTCCCTTAGGAGGGGACCGTTATATCCATTTAACTAAGGGGGCGTATAGGCGCAATAACAGCGTTTGTATCTTACACCACCCGGCCGTGTCTTGTCAAGGCGCGTTCCTTTTGCCCCGATATTGTCAGACAATTGTTCTTGCATTTAAAAAGGATGTACTATATAATAAGAGCTTGCGTGAACCCGCGCGTATCCTGACAAAATCGAGGTTATTTTCATGAGAAAAATTTGGATATCCGCCTTGGCGGTATCAGCCATATGCCTGGCCATGACCGGCTGTTCCTCCGCCGACTCGCCTGATAAAAAGGCCGGGACCACCACGACCACCACCTCCACCACCGCCGCCAAATCGGCGGATGGCAGCGTAAACTTTTTGACCGGCCTGCCCGATATGGAGGGGGGCGACAACCGCCCGGTGGCGATCATGATTGCCAATGACAGCTCCACGTATTCGTCCCAGTACGGCATTGAAGAGGCGGATATGCTTGTCGAGGGGGAAACCGAAGGCGGCATTACCCGCCTTATGGCGGTATATTCCGATGTATCCCGTGTGCCGGATACCGTTGGCCCGGTGCGCAGCGCGCGCAGCCCGTTTGTCAATCTGGCCGAAGCGCTGGATGCGATCTATTGCCACTGCGGCGGCAGTCCGGGCGGATTGTCCACGCTGGCGGATTCCGGGCTGGCGGATATTGACGGTCAGAAGTATGACGGCGGCTATGGCAATGAAAATGGCAATACGTACTGGCGGGATACGGGCCTTGCCGACAGTATCGGATACGATCACAGCATGTTGACCAGCGGAAAGAATTTGGCTGCCCATATAAGCAATCAGGAATTCCGCACGGTTGGCCAAAACCCGGCCCCCTTTACCTTTGGCAATAAAACAGGCGATCAGCCCGCCACACAGATGCAGATCTATCTGTCGGCCGCGCAAACAATTTCTTTTAAATATGATGCGGATGACGGGCTGTATTACAAACGCAACGGCACACTGGAAAACGGTACGGCCCATGAGACGGCCAGCGGGGTTCCGATCAGTGCGACGAACGTGATTGTGATGTACGACAGCCGCTATGCGGAACAAACCTCCACCTGGGGAGCGGCGATTTATGGCTATGGTATGAGCGGGGGCAGCGGCAAGCTGGCGAGCGGCGGCACCGCCCGGTCAATCCAGTGGAGCCGCAGCAGCAACGGCCTGTCGTTTACCGAAACGGACGGCACGCCCTTGTCGGTCGGTAAGGGAAAAACCTATCTGTGCTTTGTGTACAGCGGTTATGCTGAGGATACGATTGTCCGCTGAAGAGCATGGCCGGCGCATAAAAAAGGAAAAACGGGGACGGCCTGGGCCGTCCCCGTTTTGTTGTTCGCCTGGGGATATAAACCGCGTCAGTAAGGGGAGGATTACTGCTGTCAATCACCGTGAAATGAAAATTTATCCCAAAGCCCGCGCAATTAACCCAAATACGGCCCGCATTTTAGTGAAAGTGATAGTCTGCCAGTCATTTTTTGGTAAAGTGGAATAATTGACAAATTGAAAGGTTGGCGTTATTATTAAAGTTGCATAAGGGGTTATGCATAACTTTTAACCAGAAAGGGACGATAAGGATGAAGAAAAGCAAGCGTTTTCTGGCAAGCTTGATGAGCGCGCTGCTGGTGTTCCCCTCTCTCGCACTGCCGTTTTCCGGAACGGCGGAGGGAACCGCTCCGCAGACGCCCACGGCGTATCCAAACGCCGATCCGAGCGAACCATATTATGTAGTCGGGCGGTTGCAGAATAAGGGTGAAGCGGCCACCGCAAAGTCTGAAGTACAGGGGGAGGAGGACAACCTAACCTGTACGAGTCCACAAATCAGCTTAAACGCGGCTGAGCCGATTGATTTGTCCGCTTATTCGGCTGACAAGTCGGATCTTGCGCTGATTTTAGATATTAAGGTCAGCCGTGCCGACGGGAGAGTCGGTAAGGGCCTGCTGAAAGGTACGGCCAATCACTTTGTCCAGCTGGCGGATTATAGTGATGTGACGAGTCAAAAGCTGGTTTTGAACACGCTGGCAAGCGGTAAATATCTTGGCGGCAATTATACGGCCGGATATGATAACGCGGCGGGCGAATGGGTGACCTACATCGTGCCGTGGTCTATGGCGGCTACGGATCAGGACAGCGACAAAATTACAAGATTGTTTTGGCAGCTGTATAACGATTCGTACAAAACGGCTGACGTCACGGCGACAGGCCTGGATATTGAGATGAAAGATGCCCGCATTGTTGACCTTACGAAGGATGGTGAAGGTTACGCAAACGGTCTAGTTGCGCTGATGTATGGACAGACCGTTGAGTATACGCCGGATAACGGGAAACATAACCAGAACACCATGGAGGTTTATCCTTGGGGAGCGCCGCTGGTGAACAAGCTGACTGCGGACATGGATGTTTCCAAACTTCGTCTGGAATTTGAAACCAAAGGCGACGGCGCAGGGTCTTCCAATAATATCAAGAATGGGAAGGTTCAGTTGCAGTGCCACGAAGGCGATGCAGACGTGAACTACCAGGTGGATAACTGGAGCAACGAGAAAATGCCACAGAATGGCACGTGGTATTCGTTTAAGTATATGCTGGATACTATGAAACGGGACGGTAATGCGTCTAATCCGGCTATGTCGGATCCCAGCAAGCTGACAAAATTCCATGTGTTTTGTTATAACGATAATAAACTCGGTACGCAAGGCCAGCCAGATGAAAATTTGCTGGCAATGATGCAGACGATTCGCGGTGCGCGTATTGTCGACCTGACGGTAACAGAACCGCGTGAAACTTTGAAAGCGGCGATCAATGAGTATGCTGACTATCTGTTCGACGAGAACGCAGCCGCAGTAGCGTATGACGCCAAGGTTGCCGAGGGCAAAGCGCTGCTGGCCGACCGTGACGCCAGTCCGGCGGAACTGACCGCAAAAACGGCGGAAATTAACGAAGCCAAGGCGGCGCTGACCGGTTTAATGAATTTGCAGCGGGATTTGTTGCAGTTCTCGGCTCAGGAATACACCAAAAACAGAGCAACCCCTAATGCGAACCACTATTACTATGATTGGAAAAGCGGCGACGGAGTGACCAGTTCAACCGGTGCGGATTTGACCGACAATGGTACTGCACTGGGCGCAAACCGTAGCATGCAGATGACGGTGACACTGACGAAAAATACCGCCTATACCGGCAGCATTAACGTTGGAGATTTGAAAGCCTTGCTGAAAAATGTTGAGTTGCGCGTACGTACCAACATCGGCGGGGAAAAACGCACCAATTCGTATTTCGGTATCAATGGTGAGCCTACTGTAAACGGGGATACCATCACGTATAAGGTGGAAATTCCGTTTACGACTGAGGCGCAGAATGAAGTCAATTGGGCCATTGTGCGCGACGCGTTGATTATGGTGAATACCAACACGGCCCTGCGTGCGGAGCCTCCCGAGGAATACACGGCCCAGCAAAAGAACGAGTGGAAAAACAATGAAGACATTCCCGTGTATTGCACCTTGGGCGATGTGAAAATTGTTAATAAAACCAAAGCCGTGATGCTAGCTGAGCTGCAACAGGCGGCAACCGAGGTTCTGGAAGACGAAAGCAAGTATACGGTGGAGAGCCTGGACGCGTTTAAAGCGGCTCAGGCTGCGGCCAAGGCGGTTGTAGAAGACAGCACGGCCACGGCGCGCGCCATCCGTGCGGAAATCGCAAAGGTAGCGGCGGCTAAAGCGGCGCTGGAAGATGCCGAGGTGCCGGTGGACCGTTCGGCCCTGATCAAAGCGATTGCGGATGCCGAAGCGAAACTGGCCGACGGAAAAACCTACACGGCCGACACACTGGCGGCGCTGAATGAGAAGCTGACGGCGGCCAAAGCCGTGCCGGACGATGCCGATCAGGCAGCGGTCACCAAAGCGGCGGATGAACTGAACGCGGCGATCGGCGCGCTTGTCGAGGTCGTCCCGGATAATATGGTGGCGATCTCCACTGAGGAACTGACTTCGGAGATAATTCATGACATGTCGGTTTCCAAAACCCTGGATACGCCGGTCAGCTTGACCGATGAGAAGTATGAAGGCCGTGAGCTGTTCATTACCTTTAAGCTTCGCGTAAACAAGGAAGACAACTTCCCGGCGGATATTACCATGCCGGAGAGCGAGTGGATTAAAAAGATTGTCAACGGTTCCGTGACATTCTCGGATGTTAAGCTTACCGATAAATTCTCCTGCGGCGAGGGCGTTTTGTCCGCGGCCAAGGTGGGCGAGTATGTCGATGTGACGGTTCCGGTAACGGATGAACTGATCGCGAAGGGCGAAATTAACAAATTCCGGATTGCCCTCTTTAATGATTTGAATAATTTCAGCCAGGAACCGGACGCCAACTCCAAGGGCGTGTCCATCAGCGTCAAAGACATTTATCTGAAAATTGGCGATATTAAGCCGATTGTCCGCTGGACGGCGATGAATCAGACCTTAAGCGTGTTGAACGAAGGCAGCGCGTTCTATTTTGACTGGGCCTCGTTTGACGGCGTGACCGACGCCGGCGTCAACATGGCTGGCAGCGCGGAAAACGGTGCAAACCCGGATTATGTCTTCCAGGCCACGGTTAAATTTGACAAGCTGAAAGACATCGACGCGAAACCAGTGGATATGATTAAAGCATTAATGATCCGCCTGCGTTCGGGTACCGATAATAAGGAAGCCAACTGGTATCAACTGTCGGCGGAGGACTTTACAGTCAATGAGGCGGGCGACGGGTTTACCGTCAGCGTACCCCTCTCCAAAATCGACAAAGCCAATATTGATTGGTCGGCGGTCAGACAGCTGTTGGTTCGCCAGGAGCTGAAAGACGAGTATCATCAGTTGGTAGATGGGCAAAAACCTGCGGGCCGTGTGGAGAGCGAAAATCTCACCATGACCTTGTCGGAAGTCAAGGTCATAGAACGGGCAGACGCTCCTACGGTGGATTACACCGCCCTGAACAAAGCGATTGAGGATGCCAAAGCCAAGCTGGCCGATGGCAAGACCTATACGGCCGACACGCTGGCGGCGCTGAATGAGAAGCTGGCGGCGGCGGAAGCGCTGAAGACCAGCACCGATCAGGCGGCGGTTACGGCGGCGGCCGAGGCTTTGAACGCGGCGATTGCCGGTCTGATTGAGGAAACCGAGCCCCCGGTTGACCCGACAAAAGTTCCGTTAATCACCGAAGAGTTGACTTCTCCCGTACAGCATTACATGAACGTGTATAAAGCGTTTGAAACGCCGGTTGACCTGACCGGGTATGCCGGACGGGATTTGACGATCAGCTTCAAGTTGCGCGTCAACAAGGATGAGGCTACTTTCCCGGCTAGCATCACGCAGGCGCCGGCCGAATGGATCAAAAACATTGTAAACGGCACCATGATCCTGTGGGGCGGCAGCGCGACGGACGATTCGGGCAAAGTGAATATGGCGGATAACCTTGGCGTAGCATACAAGATGAACTGCGGCGAAGCGGGCAATCTGCTCGAGAAGATCGTTTTGGGCGAGTATATTGAGGTTACCATGCCGGTACCGCAGGCGGTTATCGACAAAGGCTCGCTTGCCAAACTTGAAATCTTCCTGTACAACGACCTGCACAAGCTGACGAATGTAGAATCGGATCAGAATGTCGGCGTAACCATCAGTGTAAAAGACGCTTATCTGAACGTGGGAGAAGCTCAAGGCAGCAAGAGCGAACTGAAGACCCTGTTGGACGGCAAGAAGAGCGCGGCTGAGCTGGCCGGATACACCGCCCAAAGTGTTGACAGCTACAACCAGCTGTTTGAGGATGCCCAGGTCGTGTATGATGATCCGGACGCGACTGTGGCGGAAATTGTTTCGGCGATTGCCAGCCTGAAGGCCGCGGACAGCGTACTGGTTCCGCTGGCGGACAACACGGTTATGCGGTGGAGCAATTCGGAGGTTACCAAAACCGATATGCTGTACGGCACCATGTTCTATTTTGACTGGACGGCTGCGGATGGTGTTCCCGGTGCGAACTCCGCGGACCCCGGCGTCGACCTGTCCGGTAAGGCCGGAAACGGTGCTAATGCGGATTACTCGTTTACAGCTAAGGTTACCTTTAATCCTCTGGAAGGCACTACGGCGGAACAGATTAGCAGCATGTGGAAAGTTTTGCGGTTCCGCCTGCGGTCTACCACGATTGATGGTGCTGAAAAAGCAACCGCCTTCTATGAATTGACTCCGGTCGATTTTGATGGAGTCAGCAGCTTTTTGGTGAATATCCCGCTGTCTATGTTCAGCGAGGTCGATATCGACTGGAAAGACGTTAAGGATTTGATCGTTCAGTGTGAAATGAACGACGATTATAAGCTGACGGAGGCCGGACCCAATCCGCACTTCACTATGACACTTTCAGATGTGAAGGTTGTAAACAACGGAGTCGAACCTCCTAAAGTTGATAAAACGGCTCTGAACGATATGATTGCCGACGCGGAAGAGATTCGTGCGGATCTGGCGACGGCCGGAGCTGAAGAATTTGAAACGGCTCTGGAGGCGGCGAGAGCCATAGCGGCGGATGCCACTGCGACCCAGGCGGATGTTGACGAAGCGATTGCTGATCTGGAAGCCGCGATCGAGGGCCTGGTTATCCCGTGGGGCGATCTGAATGGCAAAGACGGTGTGACGGCGGAAGATGCGCTGCTCGCCTTGCAGGCGGCAACCGATAAAGTGCAGCTGACGGAGGATCAGAAATATCTGGCCGATGTCAATGGAGATGGAGAAGTCACCGCTGCGGATGCTCTGTTGTTGCTGCAATACGCCACCCAGAAGATCTCGACTTTCCCCGTTCAGGATCCAGCCAATTAACGACAGCCCATTAGAATCTGGATAATGCATAACCCATATAGCCCCGGAAAGAACGACCTTCTTTCCGGGGCTTTCTTTTTATACCGTGGCGCATTTGCCATAATGAATGACACCTCTAGCTTACAGTAATGTGACAATTATCCTCTTTCCATAACAATATCGACACAAACTTTGCATTGACGGAATGGGTTCGGTATACTGGAAACGAAACGCATGCCGCGAACGAAAAAGACAGGAGGATTTGTCGATGAAGAGCAGCCAGATAGAGCCAAAAGAGGAAATGGTAAATTGTCAAACAAAGACAGCCGTTCAGGATGCAGAAGTTGAGAACCATACGCAAGCGCATGGTTCTGCGGAGTATGCCCGGCACCACAAGCCAAAAAAACGCCATCTTAAAAGATGGATTGTAAGCCTGATTATAGCCGCCATTATCACGGCAATTCCTTTGGGAATCGATCGTTTCGTTGTGTGGAGCACACAGGATCAGATACAGACGGTGGAGCAGATGAGTGGAAAAAAGTCGGATGCGATTCTGGTTTTGGGCGCCTACGTCCAGGAAGATGGAACGCTGAGCCCTATGCTGGAAGACCGCATGAAGGTAGGTGTTGAATTGTTTAAGGCCGGAGTCAGCGAACGGTTGCTGCTCAGTGGCGACGGCCATGCGGAAGAGTATGATGAAACCGCCGCCATGAAACGATACGCTATGGAAAACGGGGTGCCGGAAGAGGCGATTATACGAGACGACGCGGGATTGTCCACCTATACGTCTATGTATCGTGCCAAACAGGTGGGGGGATACGCTTCCCTGGTTGTTGTCACACAAAAGTATCATTTATACCGGGCGCTGTATGCGGCGGACCGGCTGGGGCTGGATGCGGTTGGAGTATCCGCAGACCTACAGGGCTACTGGAACCAGTTGAAACGGGATATCCGCGAAATACTCGCGCGTAACAAGGACTTTATTCAGTGCATAGCGCTTCCGCAGCCCTCTCATGCCACAGATCCCTACCTCTTGCCGCAAGACCGGAATTAGGCGACGAAAAATCCGATAAACTTCTTGTAACCGCTTACAAAATACAGTATAATGGATCCATATCGTTACACCGTAAGGGGGAGATAAGGGACATGAAACTGATTATTGCGATTGTTAATAAAGACGATAGCTCGGCGGTATCGGCTGCCTTGACAAGAGAAGGCTTTTCGGTTACCAAAATGGCAACCACCGGAGGTTTCCTGATGGCCGGCAACACGACGCTGCTGATGGGCACGGACGACAGCCGGGTGGACGAGGTGATATCCATTATCGAGAAGTATTCCAAAAAGCGGACGCAGATGGTTTCCAGTGCGGCATTCGGCACCTCCCCTGATGCGGCATTCCCTATGGAACTGACCGTGGGCGGCGCGACGATATTTGTCACGGACGTCGAGCGCTACGAGAAAGTTTAAGCCGTGCGGTGGGACGGATTGGCCGGTAACCTTTCGGCCAAAAAGACGCTGTCCGGCTTTGTCGATGCCGGGCGGCTTCCGCATGCGCTGCTGATTGAGGGGCCTCCGGGAAGCGGTCGCCGCAGCTTTGCACTCCGGATGGCGCAGGCAGCGGTTTGCCTGGCGGCGGAGGAAAAACCCTGTGGGGTTTGCGCCGGCTGCCATAAGGCTTTGGCGGATACTCACCCCGATATTATGCGGGCAGGCGGCAGCGGAGGGGCACGGTCGTTCCACGTGGACGCTATCCGCGCCATACGGGAGACAGCCTATATCCTGCCGAATGAGGCGCCCCGCCGGGTGATCCTTTTGGAGCAGGCGGAAAATATGACCGATACCGCGCAAAACGCGCTGTTGAAAATACTGGAAGAACCCCCGGGACACGTGCTGTTTATCCTGACGTGCGAAAACCGGTCGCAAATGCTTCCCACCATCCAATCCCGTGCCGTCTGTGTTGCCCTGGGCGCGGTCGAGGAAGACGAGGGCTGGCCGGTTATTCGTGAACGGCTCCCGGAGGTTGCCGAGGAAGATGCCAGACAGGCCCTGCGTCTGTTCGGTGGATTGATCGGGCGGGCATTAGAAGGCTTACAGGAAGGCCGGCTGACCCAGGTCGTCGAGCAGACGGCGGGGCTGGCGGACAGAATTGTCCAGCCGGAGGAGCTGCCCTTGCTGCAATGGACAGCGGGGTTGGACAAGGACCTGTGGGACGGGGTGCTCCGAGGCTTACAACTGGCGGCGCGGGACGCCCTGGCCGCCGGAGTGGGCGCGTCGGGGCGGGAGGCGCCGTCTCCGCAGGCAGCGGATCGTTTATCTAAAGGATTAACCCGCCAGCAGTTGATGCGTTTGATCGATACCATACAGGAATTGATGCGGGCGCGTGAGCGCTATATGAATCCTACACTGTTTTCGGTGGTGGCGGCGGCGCGCCTGCGGGAGGCAGCCGGCCGGTAAGTATACCGGACAATAGGAAAAGATGGAGTTAAAATATATGGCAAATATAATTGGAGTGCGTTTTAAAAGCAACGGTAAGGCTTACTATTTTGACCCGGGAGAGTTGAATCCCGAAAAAGGAAGCCTTGTCGTCGTCCAGACCGCCCGAGGCACCGAATGCGGCGAAGTGGTTATCCCCCGCAAGCAGGTTGCCGATGAAACCGTTGTGCAGCCGCTCAAGCCGGTTCTGCGGGCCGCGACAAAAGAGGACAAGAGGCGGGTCCGGGAAAATGCGGAAAAGGAACAGAAGGCGGCTGCTGTCTGCCAGAAAAAGATTGCGGAACATAAATTGGATATGAAGCTGGTGGACGTCGAGTATACTTTTGACAACAGCAAAATTTTATTTTATTTTACTGCGGACGGACGGGTAGATTTTCGCAATTTAGTTAAAGATTTGGCTTCGGTTTTCCGTACCCGCATTGAGCTGCGGCAGATTGGCGTGCGGGATGAGGCCAAGATGCTGGGGGGACTGGGTATCTGCGGCCGGCCGTTCTGCTGCTCGCAGTTCTTGGGCGGGTTCCAGCCGGTGTCCATTAAAATGGCGAAAGAGCAGGGCCTGTCCCTGAACCCGACCAAAATATCCGGCAGCTGCGGCCGGCTGATGTGCTGCCTCAAATATGAGCAGGACACCTATGAGGCGCTGCTTAAAATGACGCCCAAGCAGGGGGCTTTGGTCACAACCGCTGAGGGTAAAGGCGTGGTGACAGACGTCAACCTGCTCACCGGCAAGCTGAAGGTGCGGCTTGATAAATCGCCCGATTCCCCGCCGGTGGAGATGAACCGCAAGGATGTCAAGGTTATCCGCGACCATAAAATACGCGTGGAGAAAGAAGAAAAAGAACAGCTTTCCAAATTGGAGGAATAAGTGCGGTAAATCAAGAAAAAGTGTTGATTTTTTGCTGAAATATGATATGATGTGGATGACTATGAAAAGGAGGTGCTTCTTCATGGCTTACAAGATTTCGGACGATTGCATCGCCTGCGGTGCCTGCGCAGGGGAATGCCCGGTTAGCGCTATTTCCGAAGGCGACGACAAATATGTGATTGACGCGGACACCTGCATTGCCTGCGGCGCATGTGCGGATGTTTGTCCCGTTGGCGCCCCTCAGGCGGAATAAGTTCACAACAGGTTTGCCGGACGGGATCAGTAACCGTCCGGCAATTTGTTTTATAGCGCCGTCCCGCCGCATTGGCCGGGATGTATGAGGGTGCTAACGCGGGGAGGATAAGCGGAGGGAACAGGAATGCCTGTGAGGGAACATGACGCCGCCGGTGAATCCTGGCGACGCGAAAAACTCCCGGCGGGGAGCGTGGCGTATGTCACGGCCGTCCATGGTTTCCAGACGGATGCTTTGCGGCTGGCCGCGTTTGCCCGTCCGTGTGACTGGGAACGGGTTTGCGATTTAGGAACGGGCTGCGGCAGCATCCCGCTGCTGTGGTTTGACCAGGGACTGTGCCCCCAGGTGGACGGCGTGGATATCCAGCCGGAGGCGATCAGGCTGGCGGCGGCTTCTGCCCGTGAGAATGGATGGGAGGATCGGTTCCGGCTCTTTAATGAGGATTGGCGGCAATGTTCACTGCCGCCGGGTATCTATGACCGGGTCATCTGTAATCCGCCGTATTTTGCGGCGGGGACGGGGGAAATCAGCCGGAGCAGGGACAGGGGACTGGCCCGCCATGAGGATCCCCGGGAGGGGATGGCCGGATGGATGGCCGTCAGTGCGCGCCTTCTTAAGGTAAGAGGGCGGCTTTGTGTATGCCATCGGCCCGAACGACTGGTTGACCTGCTGGCGGCTCTCCGCGGGGCAGGACTTGAACCCAAGCGTATCCGGTGGGTGCAGCGGCGGGCGGATACACCGCCATGGTTGCTTTTGTGCGAAGCCCGCAAAGAGGGCCGGCCTGGTCTGCGGACAGAACCGGTATGGATTGAGGATGTGGTGGAGGAGGAACGGGTATGCCCGGACAATTGACGCTGGTGGGGACGCCGATAGGCAATCTATCGGATTTTTCCCCGCGCGCGGTGGAGGCCCTGCGGGCCTGTGATTTTATTGCCGCGGAGGATACGCGGGTAACGCTCCGCCTGCTCAATCATTTTGATATAAAAAAGCCCCTTGTCAGCTATTACGAGCAAAACAAGAGACAACGGGGGGGACAGATATGCGGCCGCTTGCTGGCGGGAGACAACGGGGTGCTGGTCAGCGACGCCGGCATGCCCGCCATATCCGATCCGGGGGAGGATCTGGTCGCGCTTTGCGCGGCCCAGGGAATACCGGTGGGTGTGGTGCCCGGCCCGACAGCGATGGCCACGGCATTGACGGTTTCCGGTCTGCCTACCGGCCGGTTCTGTTTTGAAGGCTTTTTAAGTATGAATAAACGCAGCCGGCGAGAGCATTTGAAGGAGCTAGTGAGTGAGCGCCGCACCATGGTGTTTTATGAAGCGCCGCACAAGCTGCCCTCCACGCTGGAAGACCTGCTGACGGCGCTGGGTGACCGGCGGATCGCTTTGGTGAGGGAGCTGACGAAAATCCATGAAGAAGTGATCCGCACCACGCTGGCGGCTGCGGCAGCCCGCTATCGACAGGAAGCGCCCCGGGGAGAATTCGTGCTGGTGGTTGAAGGCGCCCCAAAGGAAGAAGAACCGGCGTCGACCCTGGAAGAAGCCGTAGCGGAGGCGCGCGCCTTAGTCGAGGCCGGCTTGTCCCCGTCGGAAGCGGCCAAAAAGGCCGCGGCGGAAACCGGCCTGAAAAAAGGGGATATTTACCGGCTTTTGGCTAAGCCGGATAAGGAGAGCGATTGATATGAGACTGTTGGCGTTTTTAGAGGTGGGCAGCGTGGAATATATACTGCTGCTGGCCGTATTTTTGGTTCTGGTGGGAATCATGTATACGCTGGGCAAACGCCGCCGCGCCGATCAATCCCGCGCGGATGAATTGCAGAAGCAATATGAAACCCTGACAAGAGCCATGCTGGAGGAGCTGCCGGACGACCGGCTGATGGAAGCGGTGGTGGCCAACCTGATGGCAAAAACAGACGCCAAAAACCCCGACCCCTATTATGTGGTTATGGCTCTGTCCAGAGGCCGCCGTGCCATTTACAGCGTATGGCTGACCACGCACGAGCTCGCCGAAGGGACGCTGAAGCAGTATCGCTCCACGCCGTCCGTTCGCTTTGGCGAAACAGCTGTCGATGGATATACGCTGATCGGTGCGGAAGGATGCGCGCAGGCCCTGCAGACAATTTTGGATGGCCCCGAGGACGAGGATACCGCTTGGCAGGCGTTTCGGGATGCGGCGGCGGCCGATCAGCCGTTGACACTGGCGGCGGCCTATATACGGGAAAATCCGGATGAATTTACCGATGAACCGCCAACGGATATCCCTTTAAATGATGGTCCGGCGGAGGAGCCGGTTACAGGGCCAGATAGCACAGAGCAATAACCAGTTCCATCGAAGCATTGTTTTTCATTAAAAGGAAAATGAGCAGGATCAGGAACATGCGGTCGGGATCCCCGCCCAGCAGGCCGCTCAATCCCGATGGCTTTGCCGTGTCGGCAGGCGGGCAGGGAAGCGGCGCCGTCATAGGTTCTTCCACTGCTGGCCGGCGCGTCAGGGGCGGCGGCGTAAGAGGCAGGCAGGAGGACTCGGGGGAATGGGGATAGGACCGCGCGCGCTTCTGCATCTGGCGGGCATGCTCAGCGGCTTCCTGCTGCATACGCTTCATATCGTCTGTCACGGAGAATCCTCCTTTCAAGGCAGTTTCTTTTGATCGGTAATCAACGGAACCAGCTTCATAAACTTCATCATTTGAATGGCGTCATCCACCCGTTTTTCACGCTCCCCATGCAAATGGGGACGC
Source organism: uncultured Oscillospiraceae bacterium (assembly GCA_900552115.1). GTDB lineage: Bacteria > Bacillota > Clostridia > Oscillospirales > Acutalibacteraceae > UMGS1474. Next base: position 13,904 of record URYP01000006.1, read on the forward strand.
AGGGCTTTTAAAAGAGCTGTGTTTTCATCGTCGCCGTTCATGCCGGACAGTAAGGGCAGGAATTGCATGAGCTTGCCCAGATCCGGCATCCCGCCGGAATCCGACTCCGGCTTGGCCGACGCGGAATCAGAAGAACCGCCCAAGCCGCTGAGCAGTTGGGAAATCAAGTCGGGGCCGGCCGATGGAGCCGCGGGTTCGGCGGAGTCCGCTCCGTTTTCCGGAGCGGACTGGCCGAGAGCCGCCATGGCCGCCTGGATCTTCTGCATGCCGTCCGGCGAATTCAGCAGGGATTCAATTTTGTTTGTAAGATCGTCCATGGCTTCTCCTCCATGCGGTTGGTCAGCGCTGGTTTTTTAACGCCTGGTCCAGAATCTGCCGGGCGGCGGGGGAATTCAGGAGCTGCTCAGCCTGAGATTTGTCTTTTATCAGGGATTGCAGCTTTGCCGCATCGGCTGGAGACAGGGTCTTGGCCAGTCCGTCCAGTCCGCCGTCGTTTACGGTTTTCAGCAATTGATCCGGGGTGGTTCCCAGACGTTTGCTGGCATATTGAATGAGAGCCTGCAACTGGGCAGGCGTAGGATTTTGACTCATCACGCATCATCCTTTCCATAATACTTATGAGCGGGGCGGTCGTCCTATGATTAAGGAGGAATAATTTGTGCGGATAGTGGTGATTTCGGACACGCATGGAAATGGGCGGGCCTTGCGGCAGGCAGTCATGGATCAGCCGCAGGCGTCAGCGGTGATTCATCTGGGAGATGGCGTCAGAGAAGCACAGGAGGCGGCGCAGGAATTTGCGGAACTGCCGTTTTATCTGGTGCGGGGGAATTGTGACTTTAGCGCTGTGGGCGAGGAAATACCGGTCATCCGGCTGGAAAAGCTGGGAGGCAAACGGATTCTCTGCATGCATGGCCATGCTTATGAGGTGAAATACGGGCTTACCCGTGCCGTTTTCGCGGCCCGTGAGCAGCGCGCGGACATTTTGCTGTACGGACATACTCATCAGGCGTTTACAGCGTACGAGGATGGCCTGTATATTATGAATCCGGGCAGTTTGTCTCGCGCAGGACAGCCAAGCTATGGGGTGTTGGACATTACCAGTCAGGGAATGGTTCCCCATGTGATAAAGACCGACTATTAAGGGCCAGATCCAGCCGGGGGACCCACCGGAAAACGCGGCGGATCCGCCGGCTGGCGCAGACAGCCCGACCGGTATAGCGAGGGACATCGGCCAGGATTCCTTCGGATGTCTAAAGGGAACGAGGCGGCCGGGCCGCGATGGAGATGCCGCCGCAGTCTGGCAGATGTTCATAGCGTCTTTTCCGGGCAGCGTCAGGCCGCCCGGAAACAGGGCAGACCTGTCTGCATATATTAAGTGGCCCACTGATATTGTATGCAGCGGGCGGCCGTTTGGTGGCACTCATTTTTATGGCGGACCGTATCCGCCGGTGGACGGCGTGGGATGGGACGGTGTGCGTAATTCTTGAAAACTCCCCGTCGGCGTGTTATGATACCAACAGATAAAGGAGGCCGGTTGAATGACCATGGTGGATTTTCATATGCATACCGCCGCATCGGAAGACAGTGAGGCGCTGGCCGTGGATATGTGTGCGGCGGCAGTGGAAAAAGGGCTGTCTGCCGTGGCGATTACCGACCATGTGGAGATGCTGCGTTACCGGGAAGAGGGGTACGATCGGGCGGCGGAAGCCTCTTGGACGGCTTCCGGAGAGATGGCCGAGCGATTCGCCGGACAGCTGCGGGTGGCTCGCGGCATTGAACTGGGCCAGCCCCTCTACAACCGGGAGGAAAGCGAACGCCTTTTGAATGAATGTCCCTATGATTTCATACTCGCCTCCCAGCACCAGCTTGAGGACGGTGTGGACTTTTATTATTATAACTATGACGTTGCTGATGTGACCGATACCATGAACCGCTATTTTGATGCGGTGCTGCAAATGGTGCGCTGGGGGCGGTTTCACTCCCTCGCCCATCTCACCTATCCTATGCGGTATATTCCGGCCGGTAAACGGCCGCAGGGGTATGCGGCCTGGCAGGACCGTATTGATGCGATCCTGCGCGCATTGGCGGAAAAAGGGCTGGCACTGGAGATCAACACCTCCGGCCTGCGCGACCCGTCGCTGAAAACGACCCATCCGGATGGCCCCATTATCCGCCGGTTTCGGGAATTGGGTGGAGAATACATCACGGTGGGGGCGGACGCTCACCGGCCGCAGGACGTGGGCGCGGGGATCCATGAAGCGCTGGCTTTAGCTAAGCGCGCGGGGTTTGCTCATATAGCCGTATACTTTGGAGGCAACCCGGTTAAAATACCGATTTTCATATAAGACTGAGGAGGAATGAATCATGGATAAATTACTGAAACTGCTGGACAGCAATGCCCGGCTGACCATCGACCAGCTGGCCGCCATGCTGGGGCGCTCCGAGCAGGAAGTGGCCGATCAGATAGCCGCGCTGGAGCGCAGCGGAGCCATACGCGCTTACAAGGCGCTGATCGATTGGGATCGGACCAACCGGGAATATGTTACCGCTATAATCGAGCTGCGGGTAACGCCCAAACGCGATTCGGGCTTTGACAGCATCGCCCATGCGATCATGCGGCTGGAGGAAGTGGAAAGCGTGTATTTGATGTCGGGAGGCTACGACCTGTCGGTCGTAGTGACCGGCCGCACCTTCCAGGAGGTCGCCATGTTTGTGGCCAAACGACTGTCGTCTATGGACGCGGTATTGTCCACAGCCACGCATTTTGTCCTGCGCCGATACAAGGACCGGGGAGTGGTGTTCCTGGACGAGCCAAAGGACGAGCGCGAGCAGGCTTGATTATCACGGGAGAGAGTAGGTAACCGAACATGAATCCTATTGATTATGAATCTTTGCTGAACCGTACGATTATGGAGGTCAAACCGTCGGGAATCCGCCGGTTTTTCGATATTGCCAACGAAATGGACGACGTGATTTCCCTGTCTATCGGCGAGCCGGATTTTTCCACCCCCTGGCATATCCGCCAGGTGGGCATCCAGTCGCTGGAGGAAGGGAAAACCTGGTACACCGCCAATGCCGGAATGATTCGACTGCGGGAGGCCATCGCCGCCTTTACGCAAAAGCGGACCGGAGTGGCCTATGACCCCCGGACGGAAATCATGGTGTCGGTGGGCGGCAGCGAGGCCATCGATCTGGCCTTGCGGGCGGTAGTGAATCCGGGCGATGAGATCCTGATTCCGGTGCCCAGCTTTGTCTGCTATGAACCGCTTACCCGCATGGCGGGCGGTGTGCCGGTTATGATTGAGACCCGCGCGGAGGATGCGTTCCGCCTCACGGCCGAGGCGCTGAAAAAGGCGATTACACCACGTACCAAGGCGCTTATCCTGCCGTTTCCCAACAACCCCACCGGTGGCATTCTGCGCCGGGAACACCTGGAGGAGATAGCCCAGGTGCTGCGCAGCACATCCATCTTGGTCATCGCGGACGAAATTTACGCGGAACTGACCTATGGGGACAAGCCCCATGCCAGCATCGTCTCTCTCCCCGGTATGCGGGAACGGACGCTGCTTATTAATGGGTTTTCCAAGGCGTTTGCTATGACCGGCTGGCGGCTCGGGTATCTGTGCGGCCCGGAGCCTATCACAAAAATGATTGTAAAGCTGCATCAGTTCGGTATTATGAGCGCGCCCACGACCGCGCAGTATGCCGCGGTCGAAGCGCTGGAAAACGGCGATGAGGATATCGCGCATATGCGGGAGGAATACGACATGCGCCGCCGGTTCATCGTCAGGGAGCTGAACGGGATGGGGCTGACCTGCTTTAATCCGGAGGGGGCGTTTTATGTGTTCCCCTCCGTCGAGGTGACCGGACTAAAGTCGGAAGAATTTTGCCGGCAGCTGCTGGAGGAGGAACACGTCGCCGTGGTGCCGGGTACGGCGTTCGGGGACTGCGGCGAGGGATTCGTGCGCATATCCTATTGCTATTCGCTGGAACATATCACCGAAGCCATGAAACGGATCCGCCGGTTTTTGCGGAAATTTCAGTGAGGATGAGGAAAGATGAAAGCCATTGTGATGCGGGCGCCGGCAAAAATCAATCTGACGCTGGATGTCACGGGAATCCGGCCGGACGGATATCATACCATACGGTCGGTGATGCAGACGGTGGATTTGTGCGACCGCATTACCGTGTCCATATGCGAGCAGCCGGGAATCGTTTTGTCTTTATCCGATCCCGCGCTGCCGACGGGGCGGGACAATATTGCCTTTAGAGCTGCGGAAGTGTTTATGGAACAATCTGGCTGGCGGCAGGGCCTGAATATTGAGGTGGAAAAGCATATCCCTATGCAGGCCGGTATGGCCGGTGGCAGCGCCGACGCGGCGGGCGTGCTGGTGGCGCTGGGTGAACTGAGCGGCGCCGGGATACCGACCGAAGAATTGTGCGCCTGGGGTCTGCGCATCGGTGCGGACGTCCCTTTCTGTATCCGGGGCGGGTGCGCCCTGGCCGAGGGGATCGGTGAACGTCTCACGCCGCTGCCGGTGTTGCCGGAGTGCTGGATCGCGGTGGTCAAGCCGGAGGCGGGCGTATCTACGGCGGAGGCATACCGCCGGGTGGACCGCGCGATACTTTCCCGCCGGCCGGATACGGAGACGATGGCGGCGGCACTGCATAAAGGCGACTTAGCCGATGCGGCGCAAGCGGTCTGCAACGTGTTTGAGGAAGGGATGGCGCTGGAGGAAGTGGCGGCGATCCGCACGGCTATGCGGGCATATAGCCCGCTGGGAAGCCAGATGACCGGCAGCGGATCCGCTGTGTTCGCCCTGTTTGAGGATGAGAGCCGGGCGTGCGATTGCGCACGGGCCTTATCCGGCCTGGGTAATACGTTTGTGTGCCGGCCCTGGCCGGCCGGACCCGTCAGAGAGGAAGCGATAGTATGAACAACAGTCTGAAAATAGGACTGAGTATTGGCGGGGCCGCCCTGGTCCTGTTTTTGCTGGGACTGGTGGGATATAGCCTGATGAATCCGGACGAAGCAGACAAGCCGGGGACAACGACGACCACGACGCGGGGGCCGGATGTTACCTATCGTCGCCCCGGGGCGACGACGCAGCCCTCCAAAGAACCGGAGCCAACCTCTGGTGAGGATAAAATCGTCACGAAGATTACACTGGATGTATACGACGTGAGCGTTGCGGTGGGTGAAACCAAGATGCCGTGGGTGACGATGACGCCGGATGAGGCGGAGGACAAGCGGGAAATCTGGGCGAGCAGCGATCCTGCTATCGCCACGGTCGACCAGATCGGTAATATAACCGGTGTGAAAAAGGGCAGCTGCGTGGTGACGGTAAAAGCAGTCGCCAATCCCTCGGTGAAAGCGGAGGTAAAAGTGACGGTTACCGCTCCCGCGACGACTACGGGAACCAGCGGCGGCACGCTGGGCGAACGTCTGGGCTCCAAGGCCAAGGAACCGACCTACATTCAGGGCATTTTGATCGCCAATAAAACCTATGGCCTGCCCAAGACCTTCAATCCCGGAGCCAGCAGCGAGATGCTGGCGGCGTTTTCGACGATGAAGGCAGATGCGGCCAAGGCGGGTCTGGCTCTGTATAACAGTTCGAACTTTCGGACATACGAGCTTCAGGTGGATCTTTATAACCGCTATGTAGCCCGTTCGGGACAGGCGGCGGCGGATACCTATTCCGCCCGGCCGGGATTTTCTGAGCACCAGACCGGCTTGGTTATTGACCTGAACAGCGTGGACGATTCCTTTGCCGGCACGCCGGAGGCGGAATGGGTGGCGAAAAACGCCCATAAGTACGGATTTATCGTGCGCTATCCCAAGGGGAAGGAAGCGATTACCGGCTACCAATATGAGCCGTGGCATATTCGCTATCTGGGCGTTAAAACCGCCACGGCGGTTTATCAGAGCGGCAAAACGCTGGAGGAGTACCTGGGTATTACCTCCCGGTACGCGGAGTAGTTCAAAATTTGATCATGGAGAATTAACAGCGCCGCCATGTTGACGTCATACTATTGTCATATTTACCGGCTATACTAACATCATCGGCAGAGGGGGAGCGGCGGGGCGCATGGCACTGCCGGATATGAGTCAGGCAGAGCGCCTGCCGCCGCTCCCGGGCCGAACCAAACTCTCTCTTTTTTCTCCTTTTTCTCTCTCATCTCATTTTCTCTTATGACCACAGGAAAACCCCCGTTCGGTTTGAACGGGGGTTTTCTTGTTATCCATTATGTCAGATGGTGCGGCTTCCAGCAGCACGGATCATGCCGGTGGTGTATTCAGCGCCCGTGGGAAACGGTCGGGGAAGCGTGAGGGCGTACAGATCCGCCGCCCGGCATTCCAAATCCCATACTTGCCGGGCTTCGCCGGTGAAGGTATCTGCCTGCGCCGCCCGGTTGAGCAGCACGGCGGAGGACTGCCGTGCTGCCGAAAGGATATCGCGGCCCTTTTCTGTATATCCCAGCACCCGGATATAGGGGGGCGCGGTTTGCTCCAGTTCTTTGGGAATGCCCAGGAACGCCGCCCATAACAGCCGGCGGATGCGGGTGAGCGGATAGCGCCGGGTCTTGATGGCCTGCTCCAGCTCCTCCCAGCTTGCGGCGCATGCCACCGCTTCGGCAACTCGGTTTTCCAGGCCCTCAGACAGGCCGGGAAAGCGGGTGTAATCGGCGGGGGACAGGGTACGCAGCCGCGCCAGTACGCCTCGTTCCAGCCGGCGGGTATCGGCGGGGCAGCGGCCAGCTTCCGCAGCCTCGCCCAAAAGACGATAGACCGCACGGGGCATGTATGGCGCGGCGTTGAGCAGTTTTCCCGCCTGGACGACAGCCCGCAGGAAACTGGCGGAGGCTACATCCCCCAGCGGAGCCATGTCGTCGTGATCCGCGCCCATGCGGGACACGGTAAAAGGCGTTATGGGAGACGACAGCCGGCGCAGTGCTTTCAAATATTCGATTCCGAGCGTGTTGTTTGGCCGCGCCAGCAGCGCCGCCGTTTTGTCGCCGGCAATTTCGGCAACAGCCCGTTGGCGGGCCTCCGGAAAGGCAATGCCGCCGTCCAAATGATATCGCAGGAGGGTGGAAAACCGGTCGGACTCCATCGCGTCGACCACCCGCGCGAGCAAAGTGAGGTCGCCGCATTCGCTGCCAAAACTCAGGACATCCACACAACCAAGCGCGTGGAGGATGGATACGGCGCCAAACGCAAAGGCTTCGGCGGAGGCCATCGCCCAGGGAAGCGGCAGCTCCAGGACCAAATCCGCCCCGCCGGCCAGCGCCATTTTGACCCGGTCAGCCTTGGGCAGCAGGGCCGGTTCCCCGCGCTGGACGAAATGGCCGCTCATGACCGCCACAACGTGTGTCGCTTCACAGCCGCCGTCCTCGGTCCGGGTACGATCGATTTGATAGGCATGGCCGTTGTGAAACGGGTTATATTCGGCGACAATTCCCGCGATTTTCAAAATAAACCCTCCTTTTCTCTTGAAAAGTACGCCCATATGTATTATTATTATAAAGTATTACCAAGGGAAAATCAACCATAGAGGAAGGTAGACCGACCATGAAAATCTTAGTGATCAACGCCGGCAGTTCATCGCTGAAATACCAGCTGATTGATATGCGGGACGAATCGGTCCTGGCAAAGGGCAACTGCGAGCGTATTGGGATCGACGGAAAATTCACCCATAAAACCGCGGACGGCCGCGTGATTAAAAAAGATGTGGCCATGCCGGACCACACGGCTGCGTTTGGCATTGTCAAAGAGGCGCTGCTCTCCGGCGAAGGCAAAGTTATCGACAGCCTGTCCGAAGTGTCCGCCATCGGGCACCGCATCGTGCAGGGCGGCGCCAAGTTTGACCATTCCGTCCTGGTAGACGATCAGGTGGTGAAAGATATCGAGGGGTATTCGGCGCTTGCGCCGCTGCACAACCCGGCGCATGTACAGGGCATTCGGGCGGCAACGGCCGCTTTCGGCAAAGAAATCCCGCAGGTCGTGGTGTTCGACACCTCGTTCCACCAGACCATGCCGCCCTACGCGTATATGTTCGGCATTCCCTACGAGTACTATGAGAAATACGCGGTGCGCCGGTATGGCTTCCACGGGACGTCCCACCGGTACGTCAGTGCCCGTTGCTGCGAGCTTCTGGGTAAACCGGATGGTAAGGGCACCAAAATTATTACCCTGCATCTCGGCAACGGCTCCTCCATCGCGGCCCTGCGGGACGGTCAGGTGGTGGATACCACCATGGGTCTGACGCCGCTGGACGGCTTTATGATGGGCACCCGGTCGGGCGCGATCGATCCGTCGGTGGTTACCTTTATTATGGAAAAAGAGCACTTGACGCCCACCGAAATGGACGTTATCCTTAATAAAAAATCTGGCATGCTGGGCATTTCCGGTATCTCCAGCGACGACCGCGACATCGACGCGGCGGTAAAAGCGGGCAATCCCCGCGCCAAGCTGGCGTGGGAAATGCGCACCTACGAGATCATCAAATATGTGGGCGGATATATTGCGGCGCTGGGCGGCGTGGACGCGCTGGTTTTCACGGCCGGGATCGGGGAAAATCAGACCGAGCTGCGGGCGGAAATCCTGAAAGCGTTCGGCTTCCTGGGCGTCAAGGTCGACGAAGAGGCGAACCAGGTCCGCGGTCAGGAAATGGAGATTACCACGCCTGATTCCAGGGTAAAAGCGTTTGTTATTCCCACCAACGAGGAATTGGTGATTGCACGGGATACCAAGGCCATTGTAGAAGCGATGTAAGATACAGACAAGCGCTGCGGAACAAAGTGTTCCGCAGCGCTTTGTTATGTTGGGGATTTAAGTGGGATTATGACGGCGGTTTAATGGGCAGAATCGCCTCACGCCTGGAAACGGGCATTATTGTCAAGCGGGGAAACCGGTGCGCTGCCTTGCCAAATGTGCGGCCAGCCGGATAAAAAACCACTGTTAAGGGTGTGGACATCCTGTATGGCTCTGCTTGCCACGGCAAGCGGAGCCATACAGCTTATAGAATGATAAAACGTACTTTACAGCAAAGAACAAAAGAAAAGCGTCCGGTTTTACCCGGACGCTTTTTCCTATTCGTCTTATTCTGAACGGCTTTCCCGCAGGGTAAGGAGCTGCGGAAGATGTTTCTTAACCTGCTGCTCCAGTTCCGCGTCGCCGATGACAGTATTGCGCCCGTCGGCGTATTCCGCATCAATCCATTCTTTAATTTTGGCGACTTCTGCGGAGCGCTTATCAATAGCCGCGTCGCCGTCAAGCCCAAAGTAGGTGTTGATCCAGGCGGCGATGCCGGCGGCGCCGGAATGCGCGTCTACTACAACGATGGGGGGGCGTCCCAGGATATCAGTGGTGTTGAAAATGTTGTAAATTTCCTCGTCTTTCATCAAGCCGTCCGCGTGAATACCCGCGCGGGTAGCGTTGAACGCTCGACCGACAAACGGCGTGCGGGGCGGAATTTCAAAGTGCTGCTTCTGCTCAAAATGACGCGCGATATCGGTAATTACCCGCAGGTTCATACCGCCGTTATTCCCTTTGAGCTGGCAGTATTCGATGACCATGGCTTCCAGCGGCGTATTGCCGGTACGTTCACCGATACCCAGCATGGAGGTGTTGACCGAGGAGCAGCCGTACAGCCATGCCGTCACCGCATTGGGAACCGCATTGTAAAAATCGTTATGCCCATGCCATTCGAGCTGGCTGCTGGGTACGCCGGAGTAGTTGGTCAGCCCGTACATGATCTGCTGGACGCTGCGGGGCAGCACGACGCCGGGGATTGAAGAACCCAGACCCAACGTGTCGCAGGCGCGCACCTTGACCGGGATGCCGCTGTCGCGAGACATTTCCATCAGCTTTTCCGCAAAGGGAAGCACAAAGCCGTAGAAATCGGCACGGGTGATGTCTTCGAAGTGGCAGCGCGGCACAATGCCGGCTTCCAGAGCGGCGTCGACGACCGACAGGTAGTTTTTAAGCGCTTCCTTACGGGTCCAGCCCATCTTTTTAAAGATGTGGTAATCGGAGCAGGAAACGAGAATGCCGGTTTCTTTCAGGCCCATGTCTTTGACAATGGCAAAATCCTCTTTTTTGGCCCGGATCCAGGAGGTGATCTGGGGAAAATCAAAACCCAGCTCCTGGCATTTGCGCACGGCCTCCTTATCCTTGGGTGAATACAGGAAAAACTCCGTTTGGCGAACGATGCCGCTGCCGTTGTCCAGATTATGTAACAGGGTAAACAGCTCGACGATTTCCTCCACCGTATAAGGGGAGCGGGCCTGCTGGCCGTCGCGGAACGTCGTATCCGTAATGTGGATGTCCTCCGATAATTTCATGGGGACGACGCGATGGTTGAAGATCAGCTTGGGTATATCGTTATACGGATACATATTGCGGAACAAATTGGGTTTATCCACATCTGTGAATTGAAAACCCAGTTCCAAAAGGCCGCTTCTCTCGTTTAGTTTCGGTTTCATGCTGGCCATAAAACCCCTCCTTCTGTAAAAATCTGGTGAATTTGCTATAAGATTATCTTTAAGTATAGCAGAAAACCCGGCGGATTACCACCGGGTCGACAGAAGGTTCACAAAAAGTTCACTACCTGTCCAGGCACGTTTTCGGCCGGAAAAACTACCGGTTGGCGCGTCTGCGCCGGATATACGTGATGAGCAGCACAAAGAACAGTCCCCCGAATACCACCGCGCCGGTGATGCTGGCGATCAGGGCGATCGGCTGAAGGGATAATCCGGCCGGAGCGGCGGCGCTGTCCGCGGCTTCAGAGTCAAAGGTCCAAGTCAGAACCGGCGGTTCCTCCAATTCGCCGGCATAACGGAACGCACAGGATAAAGAGACGGAGAGCACCTTTTTTTCTCCGGCGGCCAGCTTGATTTGCAGGGCCGAAGCGTCGTTTGACGTAATGCGGCTGTATGAATCGTCAAACAAGACCGTATCGCCATCGCGAATTTGCAGCCGCAGGGCGTCTAAATAGGTCATCGCGTCTGCGTTATCCTCGGGAAAATCCATTTCCGATAGGGTCAGCGTAACTTCTTTCGCAGAGGTGTTTTCCAGTACCAGTGTACCGCCAGAGCGGGTTTCGCCGGCGGTCAGGGCGGGCGCTTCCCAGAACGTGGATACGTTGGTGTTGGGCGAGGCCCATCGCGCCCCGGTATACACAAAAGTTTTTTCAAGCAGGGGTTGTGCGAAAACGTTCAGACAAAACATGCAGACACCGGCGGCTGTAACCGTCAGGAATCGTGCGACCCGCTTCATGACGGATCCCCTCCCGGGGAAGCCGGCGGCTTCTTCTTACCAAAAATCAGGGAGCCGGCGGTCAGCAGGATGAAGACCCCCAGGCCGCACCCGCCGACCAGCAGGGCTACTTCCAGGGCCTTGTCCCGGGTGGTGGTGTTGGGATCTCCGCCGGTGGTCGAGGAGGTAGAGGGCCGGGTAGTCGCGCTGGATTTCGTCGAGGAAGGCACCGTGGCACCGGCGGCCAGCGGATCGGCGCCGGCAGCAAGTATGAGCAGCTGGTCAGCGCTCAGATCAAAGCCATAAATTTCCACGTCGTCCACCAGGGCGTTCAGGGACGCGTCCCCCTCCATGCCGCCGCCAATGCGCAGGTAATTAGGATTCAGCTCCCGCAGACCGATGCTCCAGAGGGCCTGCGCAAACAGCGTGCCGTCCACATACAGCGATATATAGGGCTGCCGCGCGACTATGGCGATGTGGTGCCATTCGTTTTGGGACAGAGCGGTGTTCACATTGGGATCGGGGTCGCTGGCCTTAAAAGCGGTTTCACGGCTGCCCCCCACCATGACGTCTAAAAATAAGCCGTTGACAATTTTGCCGCTGCCATCGGGCTTGGAGGCGTCCCGGTGGTGCGGGGAAACGGCAATATAGTTGTCCCCGTCCTGCGCAATGGTCATGAGGCGCTGGTCCAGGTCGCCGTCCGCGTCCGCGCCTTTCCAGTTCACCCACATGGACACGCTGAAATTGGTCAGCCGCAGGCGGTTATAGCCAATCTCCAAAAAGTCGTCCTGACCGCTCAGGGATACCGCTTTGCCGTGGCCGCTGCGCCCATCGACCCAGGTAATATCCTCCAGCGATTTTTCCGCGCCGTTCTGATAATATGTTACATAGTCGCTGTCAGCCACCCCCGGCTCACTGGCCATGATGAGGCGGCCGTCTTCGGAATAGCCGTCCGGAATGGAAAATGCGGCGGCCGCCGACCACTGCCCAACCAGCAGGGCTGCGACGACAGCCAGTGCCCCTATACGTTTTCGCATAAAGCGCCTCCTGTCTGTAGAAGAACGGATTGCTTTCATATCATTGTTAGTATACCAATTTGCCGTTCGCTTGTCCACCCGTAAATCTTGCGAAAAAAGCGCGCAATACTGCGAAAAAGAAAAACAAAGCCGTCTGTGTTTGCCGAATCCGTTTCCCAAAGGGGAATTGGTTGCAAAGAAACAGGCGATACTATATAATGATAACAGGAAAGGGTTTGATATTATGCCACAACAAAAACGACATACCGCCCCGGCGGACGCCATTGTCCCTTCCGCTTTTACGGCCCCGACGCAGCAGGAACTTAAGCAGCAGATCGAGGCCAGGCTGCTGCATCATTTTTCCGTCCAGCCGGAAGAGGCCACCAATGAGAATTTGTACAACGCCCTGGTGCTGGTTCTGCGGGACTGGATGCGGACCCGGCGTGTGACCTACATTTCACAGGCGGGCCAAGAACAGGCCAAGCAGGTCTATTATCTCTGCATGGAATTTTTAATGGGACGTTCCCTGAAAAATACGCTGTATAACCTGAACCTGACCGATATGGCCGGGAAAGTGCTGGGAGAATGGGGCGTAAAGCTGGAGAATCTGTACGAACTGGAACCCGACGCTGGGCTTGGCAACGGCGGGCTGGGCCGGCTGGCCGCCTGCTTCCTGGACGGCCTCGCTACCCAGGGTATTCCCGCGATCGGGTATTCCCTGCTTTATGAATACGGGATTTTCCGCCAGAAGCTGGTAGACGGATGGCAGACCGAGCTGCCCGACTATTGGCTCCCCGGCGGGGAAAGCTGGCTGCAGGCACGGCCTGAGCTGGCCAAAAAGGTGCGCTTTGGCGGCAAAATACAGGAATGGTGGGATGGCGACGGGTATCATCATGTCCGCCATGACCAGGCGACCGAGGTAATCGCACAGCCTTATGATATGATGGTGTCCGGCAAGGACGGCCGGGGGATATCCACCCTGCGCCTGTGGCGGGCGACGTCGCCGGGCATGGATATGTCCCTGTTCAACCAGGGAGATTACATGCGCGCCATGGAACAGAAGGCCATGGCCGAGGTCATCACCCAGGTGCTGTATCCGGCCGATAACCACCGGGAGGGGAAATCCCTGCGCTTGACGCAGCAGTATTTCCTGGTGTCCGCGTCGGTGCAGGATATTGTGCAGCGGCATCTGGAGGAATACGGCACCATGGACAATCTGCCTGACCGGGCGGCTCTGCACATCAACGACACCCATCCCACGCTGGCCATCCCGGAGCTGATGCGGATTATGATGGACGAATGCGGCTACAGCTGGGATCAGGCATGGGATATGGTGACGCGCACCGTGGCGTATACCAACCATACGGTCATGGCCGAGGCGCTCGAGTGCTGGCCGGAGGACCTGTTCCAGGAGAGGTTGCCCCGCATTTATCAGATTGTCAAGGAAATTAACAACCGTTTCAGCGAAGCCATGATGGAGGCGACCGGCGGCGACCGTGAAAAAGTGGGCCGCATGGCTATTATCAGCTTCGGCGTGGTGCGCATGGCCAATTTGTGTGTGGCGGCGGCCCACGCGGTCAACGGCGTGTCCCGCCTGCACAGCGACATTTTAAAGGCGGATGTGTTCAAGGACGCCTATTCGGTGATGCCGGAAAAATTCGGAAACGTCACCAACGGCATCGCGCACCGCCGCTGGCTGTGCCAGGCCAATCCGGAGCTGACGGCGTTTATCAAGGGACAGATCGGCGATGGGTTTGTACTGGACGCGGCGCAGCTTGAAAAGCTGCGGCCCCTGGCGGAGGATCCGGCGGCGCTCGAGCAATTTATGGCGATTAAGCGAAGCAATAAAGAGCATCTGGCCGCTTATGTGAAGAAAACCGCCGGCATTGCTATCGATCCGGACTCGCTGTTTGATGTGCAGGTGAAACGCTTGCATGAATATAAGCGGCAACATCTCAATGCGCTGCATATCCTGCACCGGTATTTGGAGATCAAGGACAATCCCCATATGGACGTTGTACCCCGCACCTACCTGTTTGCGGCCAAGTCTGCGCCCGGTTATTTTCTGGCGAAAAAGATCATCCAGTTTATCTATGCGTTATCGCAGGAGATCGAGCGGGACCCGGCCGTGCGGGATAAACTGCGGGTGGTGTATCTGGAAGATTACCGGGTGACTTTGGCCGAGCGGCTGATGCCGGCGGCGGACATCTCCGAACAGATTTCGCTGGCGGGAACCGAGGCCAGCGGCACCGGCAATATGAAGCTGATGATGAACGGGGCGATTACCCTGGGTACGCTGGACGGCGCGAACGTCGAAATTTGTGAGGCGGTGGGCCGCGACAACATGTTTCTGTTCGGCATGACCGCCGAGGAAGCCGAGACGCTGAAGCCTCATTACGACCCGCAGGCGCTGTATACCGGCAACCCGCATATCCACCGGGCCATCGACCAGATGTATAAGGGTGTAAACGGCGTCACCTTTGGGGAGATTGCCGGATCCCTGACCAGCCGCGATCCCTATATGGTGCTGGCGGATTTTGAGGACTATGCCCGCGCTCAGGCGTTGTCGGCGCAGGCCTATACCGACCGCGGACAGTGGGCGCGCATGGCGCTGCTGAACACCGCCTGCAGCGGCGGCTTTGCGGCGGACCGGGCAATCCGGGAGTATGCGGACAATATCTGGCATGCCGCCCCGCTTAAATATAACGATAACTGAACACGACTTAAGAAAGAGGGAGCCGCAGATGCTGCGGCTCCCTCCGTAATGTATAAGGCATTTTATGAGGCGGGTATTATCGCACGCCCTGACAGAGCAGGATCTCGAGAAAAGCGGAGAGCATAAGGCTCCGGCCTTTTAGGCCGGAGCCATTGGAAGAATGGCGTTGCCGCCCTTCTTCTCCCTAAAATTAGATTTCAACGGTTGGCCTGCGGCACCGCCACCTGTCTGTGCTTGTCCAGCACCAGCATCACCGCATAATCCACGCCGCTGATACACTTTCTGTCCGCTAATAACAGCATAATTTATAGCGGACAAATAGTCAAGCTATAATAATACACATGAAAGTAACATCCATTTATTCATGATTTTCTTTTTCCGCTCAGGCCGCGGGGGCCCATCCTTTCTCGGCGGAGAAAGGATGCAAAGACGCGCCAAGAGCAACATGGCCGAGCGCCCGCGGTGCGGGAAGAAGCGAGGGTGTGTTGGCGCCGTGGTCGGCGAGCGGCAGAACGCGATAGCGTTCCAGCCGGAGCCGGGTACCACAAGAGTGTATCCCCCCCTTGGCCATCCCCCCTATAGCGATTTAAGTTTACAGGCAAGGCTGGTACACGACTGTACCTCGTGGCACAAACGAGGGGTTAGCGTGGGTGGCCAAAATCATCGCCATTCCCATCTCATTCCTCGCGCATCGTTCCGACTATTGCAGCGCACTACATTCTGCTAACTATTAACTCCAAGTACGTTTTAAAGATAGGCTATAACACGCAACTTATGGATACACAGTAACTCAACGGGTCTCCCCAGTGATCTTTGCCTCCTTTCAAATTGAGTAAATGGAGAATACCTTAAGGGATTCTTCCAATGGCTCACGCCGATAGGCGGGAGATTATGCGCGGCCTGACGGGAATAGGAATGAATTGAAACTGCCAGATTCAATGCCATGCAATTAGTTTATAAAACAAGAGCGAACGGAGGTTATCCGTTCGCTCTTGTTTATTTGATCTTACAGGGCTTTCCTTCTCAGCAGGCGGCAGGCCAGCCATAAAAACAGCGCGGTGAGCAACATCGTAACGGCAAAGGGGATAAGAAGATCGGTGGGTTCCGCCGTCTGCCGGATCAGAGGCATGTTCTGCGTGGCAAGGGCCAGCGGCAGGTACGCGCCGGCACTGGGCAGCAGATTCACAAGAAACTGGACCGCCACCACCCCGCCGGTAAACAGCAGACAGGCATAAGTGGAGCGGAACAGAGCACCGCCAAGCAAAACGGCGCTGATCAGGAAAATGCCGAACAGCCACAAGCCCAGCACGGCCAGCGCCAATCGGATGACGGGGATGCCCGGCTCCCAGAAAAAGCGGGTGTAGAACAGCGACGCGCCAAAACAAAGCAGATAGGCCCCGGTCCATACCGTTCCGGCCATGGTGGCTTTGGCCAGGATCACGCTGCGGCGGGACAATCCTTTGGGCACCAGATGCGTCAGCGTACCGGCCGTGTACTCACCGGCCAGGGTGCCCGAAAGCGCCAGCACGAAAACAATCAGGCCGATTTGGCAGACATTTTTGAAGAACTGCTCCCACGCATCCCTCTCAGAGGGGGGCGGGAGCGTGATATTGACGCCTTCTGCCATCATGGATTTCATCAGCTCCGGCAGATAACGGGCGGACAGCGGCCCCATGATTCCCAGCATCAGGAATACCGCCGCCATGATCAGCAGCTTATAAGTACGAACCCATTCCATCCATTCCTTTTTTACAAAAGCTTTATACGCGTTCATTGTACCGCCTCCATAAACAGGCTTTCCAGAGTCGGTTCGAGCTGCTCCAGCCTTACGGGCAGCAGCGACTGTTCGGCGAGTACGGTCAGGACCTGCCGCTCGGTGCCGCCGATGTCGACAGAGGTTAGAATGATGCCGGCAGCGGTACGCTCGGCATCCGCCAGAAAGGGACGCAAAGCGGGAAGAGCCGCAAAGCGATCCCGGTCTGCCGAATCTGCAAAGTCGATTAACAGACGGTTTTGACGCCGGCGAGAGCGGATGTCCTCCATGGAACCGGCCAGCGAAATGCGGCCACCGTGCAGCACCGCAATCTGGTCACAGATTCGCTCCACGTCCGATAAGATGTGGGTGGAGAACAGGACGGTGGTGTGGGCGGCCGCCTGCGACAGAATGTCGAGAATTTCCTTGCGGCCGACCGGATCGAGCGCGGAGGTCGGCTCATCGCAGATCAGCAGGCGCGGCCGGTCCAACAGCGCCTGGGCGATGCCCAGCCGCTGTTTCATACCCCGGGAAAACCCACCAATCCGCTTACGCACCTCTTTTAGTCCCACCAGTTCCAGCAATTCGTCGGAACGGGAGCGGATGTTTCGGCGATCCATCCCGGAGATATCCCCGCAGAGCCGCAGATATTCCCGGGGTGTCATATAGCGGTAAAAGGCGGGAACGTCGGGCAGGTAGCCGATACCCGCGACAGGCTTGCTGAACCGAACGGGCCGGCCCAGCGCCGTTATGCTGCCGCCGTCCGGCTCCAGCAGGCCCAGCAGCAGTTTCATGGAGGTGGTTTTACCGGCGCCGTTCTGCCCGAGGAATCCAAAAACGGAATGCTCCGGCACATCGAAAGACAAGTCGTCAAGGACGGTTTGCGCCCCAAACCGTTTGCTCACGTGGGAAAATTCCACCGCGTTCATTCGTCTTCACCTCTTCCCACGAAAAAATAAAGGGCCGGCCCGATGAACTGCACCAGCAGGACAATGACAATCCAGAGCGGCCTGCTGCCGAAGCGGTAATGAGGATGACGCAGCACATGGATAAGGGCGGTTACGGCCAGAGCCAGTTGAATAAGGATGAGGGGAAGCAGGAGAGGCAGATTGGTCATGAGATCGTTCATGTATGATCGCTCCTTAAATGACGGGTCAGCCGGTCGGCCAGCGCGATGAAACGCGGATGGCCGGACAGCGACGCAAAAGCGGGATTTTCGGTGAGCGTTTCCAAAATGGATTCCCGCACGGTTGCGTCCGCACGGGGGGCCAGGGTCCCCAATGACAGCTCCTCCGCCAGCCAGCCGTCCACGGCGGGGAAATAGGCGTCGCCATGCAGGGCGATGGGGAACGTCTGGGAGGTACAGCAGCGGACATACCTCTCCAGCATAGCGAGCGCTTCCGTCTCCTGCCCGCTTTGGCAGAAGTACACCGCCGCCGTCATCAGAAATTGGGCCGCCACATTGAAATGCAGGGAATCGAGCTGGAACAGGTCGATCAGCGCAAGGGTGCGCCGAATCCGTTCTTCGGTTAAGCTGGGTTCCTCGCCGGCCATGGAAATGAGGACGGACGAGGTCCCCACCAGGGACAGAAGATGCTGGTAGGCGTCCACCTGCCAGACACGGGCGGCTTTTTCCGGCTGGCCCAGCATGATATACGCCTGCCCGAGCAAACTGGATTGCTGGGACTGGGGACGCAGGCGTTCCCCGATTTTATCCCGCACCATGGCGGGTTTTCCCGCCATGAGAAGGCTGATGGCCTGTACGTTCGAAGCCTCCTCCAACTCGCCCGCGTCCCGGCTGTTTTGCAGCACGCGATCAGTAAGCGCCAATATTTTTTCATATACAGGAAGGGGATCGGGAGCTAAGTGGGCATGGTTGAGCAGCAGCACCGCCATTTGCAGCAGAAAGGGAAGACAGGCATAATAGGTTTTGACCATGTCCTCACAGGCGGTCATCACTTCGGCAAAGGGCCGGGCGGCAAACGCGTCAGCCAGCCGCTGATAATGGTGGCGGATCTGATCGCGCGACAAATCCGGCTCATAGCCGATCAGGTCGTCGATGCTCATGTTGAAATACGCCGCCAACACCGGCAGCAGGGTGATGTCGGGAAAGCTCTGCCCATTTTCCCATTTTGATACCGCCGCTTTTGATACCCCCATGAAGGCGGCCAGATCCTCTTGCCGGATGCCTCGTCGTCGGCGTTCGTCTGCCAGTTTTTCGGATAAATGCAATTCCATTGGACGCTCCCTCCTTTTCTTTAGTATAGATGGCACGGCCAGTAAAAACAAGCGAATAGCCGTTAACTGGAGATAGAAAAATCAACCAGTAGTTAATTGGGAAATGTGAAAAAGGCGCAGCCATGCGGCTGCGCCTTTGGGAACAGATTCGCTGTATTCTTATTTCATCAGGGTGACCATAACGGCCTTTTGAGCGTGCAGGCGGTTTTCCGCTTCGTCGAAAATCTCGTCGGCGTGCGCCTCGAATACGTCGGCAGTGATCTCCTCGCCCCGGTGGGCCGGCAGGCAATGCTGGACCATGCAGCCGGGATGCGCCACAGCCAGCAGCTCCTCGTTGACCTGGTAGCCCTTGAAGGCTTCCCGGCGAAGCGCTGCTTCGTCTTCCTGACCCATGGAGGCCCATACATCGGTAAAAATCACATCCGCGTCTTTGGCGGCTTCCCTGCAATCGCTGGTCAGTACAAACTTATCACCATAGCCGGCGGCAAACTCCAGCACGGCCGGGTCGGGGCGGTAATTGTCGGGACAAGCGATGGAGACGTGCATGCCCACCTTGAGGCAGCCAACAATCAGCGAATTGGCCATGTTGTTGCCGTCGCCGATATAGCACATGTTCAGCCCTTCCAGCACCCCCTTGTGTTCCCGTACTGTCATCAGGTCGGCCAGGATCTGGCAGGGATGGCAGAAATCGGTCAAGCCGTTGATGATCGGGATACTGCCATACTGCGCCAGCTTTTCCACTTCCTCCTGCTCGAAGGTGCGGATCATGATGCCGTCGAGATACCGGGACAGTACGCGTGCGGTATCCTCGACCGGCTCGCCGCGGCCAATCTGCAGATCGTTCGAGGACAAAAACAGTCCCGTGCCGCCGAGCTGATAAATGCCGGTTTCAAAGGATACCCGGGTGCGGGTGGAGGATTTCTGGAAAATCATACCCAGCGTTTTGCCGGCCAGCGGTTTGTGGCTGATCCCGTGCTTTTGCTCATACTTGAGCTGGTCAGCCAAATTCAGGATGTCAATGATCTCCTCCGTGGTTAAATCCAGCAGCTTCAGTAAATGTTTCATGTCAATCCGCTCCTTCCAGTACAGTGTTAAGAATAGCCAACCCCTGATCGATCTCCTCATAGGTGATGGTGAGCGGGGGCAGCAGGCGCAGCAGGGTTTTGGCGGTGAGGATCAGCAGGCCCCGATTCAGGCATTGTTCGGCGATGGCCCGGGCCTCACCCTGCTCCAGCCGGATGCCCACCATCATGCCCTGGCCGCGGACTTCCGCCACATGGGGCATTGCCGCGATCTTATCGCGCAGATACGCGCCTTTTTCCACAACGTCATCCAGGAATCCAGGCGCCGTGAGCCGTGAAAGAACGACCCGTGCGCCGGCGCACACCACGGGGTTGCCGCCGAAGGTGGAACCATGGGTGCCGGGACCCATCACGTCTTTCAGCCGTTCGGCGCACAGGCAGGCCCCGATGGGCAGGCCCCCACCGAGTCCTTTGGCCATGGTGACCACGTCGGGATGCACGCCGGCGTGCTCACAGGCCAGCATTTTTCCGGTGCGGCCCGCGCCGGTCTGGACCTCATCGATGATCAGCAGCAGATCCCGCTGGCGGCAGAACGCTTCTACCGCCTGTAGATAGTCGTCGGGCAGAGCGATGACGCCGCCCTCGCCCTGAATGCATTCCAGCATTATGGCACAGGTACGGTCACTGGCTGCAGCCCGCAGGCTGTCCATATCACCGGCCTGCGCATAGACAAAACCGGGCAGGAACGGATCGAAGTGCACGTGGAGGGCCTCCTGACCGGTCGCGGTCAAGGTGGCCATGGTCCGCCCGTGGAAGGACTGCTTTAACGTAATGATTTCATACCGTCCCTCGCCGTAGGTGTCGCGGCTGTATTTGCGCGCCAGCTTGAGCGCGCATTCGTTGGCCTCCGCGCCCGAATTGCAGAGGAATACCCGGCCCATGCCGGTCGCCGCACAAAGTTCGGCGGCAAACGCCGTTTGCACGGGACTGTAATACAGATTTGAGATATGCTGGAGCCGGGAGGCCTGCTCACTGACGGCGTTAACCCATTCGGCGTCGGAAAAGCCGAGCGAATTGACGCCGATGCCGCTGCCGAAGTCGATATACGATTGTCCCTGTACATCCGTGGTGGTGCTGCCGTGCCCGCTCTCCAGCGCGACCGGGAACCGGCCATAGGTCGGCATCAGCGATCCGTTATGCTGTTGTTTGATATCTTCAAAGGTCATGTCTGCCCTCGGTCCTTTCGCAGAGATAAATCCCTGAGTGTTGAAATTTACAGGAACATGGTGCCGATACCGTCGTCCGACAGCATCTCAATCAGGATAGAGTGTGGGATGCGGCCGTCGATGATATGGGTGCGCTTGACTCCCCGACGCACCGCTTCCACACAGCAGTCAATTTTCGGGATCATGCCGCCGGAGATGACGCCCTGCATTTTGAGCTGGGGTACCTCGCTGACGTGGACAACGGAAATCAGGGAATCCTCGTCGTCCTTGTCCCGCAGCAGACCGCGTACATCGGTCATAAGCACCAACTTTTCCGCACCCAGCGCCGCCGCGATACGGGATGCGGCGATATCCGCGTTGATGTTATAGGTCACCTGGCGACCGTTTTTATCCGGTTCACCGGCGGCGATGGTCGCCACCACAGGAATGGTACCGTAATCCAGGCTGTTGCGGATCAGGGTGACATTGACGCCCGTAATATCGCCCACAAAGCCGAGATCCTGCTCGGCGTGGCGCGCGGCCTTAATCATACCGCCGTCCAGCCCGCACAGGCCGATGGCCCGCCCGCCCTGCTGCTCTAAATACTGCACAAGCGATTTGTTTACCTTGCCGGCCAACACCATTTCCACCACGTCCATGGTCTCCGCATCGGTATAGCGCAGACCATCCACAAAGCGGGATTCTTTGCCGATTTTTTTCAGCATGGCGCTGATTTCGGGGCCGCCCCCGTGTACCAGCACCACCTTGATGCCGACCGTGGATAGCAAAACGATGTCCTCCATGACGGCCGCCTTTAGTTCGTCGCTGACCATGGCGTTGCCGCCGTATTTGATGACGACGGTTTTGCCGGTATATTGTTTGATATACGGCAGGGCGCGGGTAAGAACCTGCGCCCTGTCGGCGGTGGAAATCTGCATACTCACACGTCATCCTTTCTCGGGAAACTGGTAAGGCCCTGCCCTAAGCAAAGCCGGCGATAGATTATGGCACGTATAGTTTGGACATTACGCGTCAGGTGCGGTAATCGCCGTTTATCTTTACATAGTCATAAGTAAGGTCACAGCCCCACGCCATGGCCTCCTCTTCGCCGTCGCTCAGGCGGACATCCACGAGTATCTCTTTCTCGTGCAGGATACGCGCCGCCGTTTCCTCGCTGAAGTCGATGCCGGCGCCCCGTTCGCAGACGACTACCCGGCCGGCGGCCGACGCGAAAGCGGCCTCCACTCCGTGAATGTCCACGTCCGCCCCGGAATAACCGATGGCGCAGAGCACCCGGCCCCAGTTGGCGTCTTCCCCGAATACGGCGGCCTTGAGCAGGGAGGAACCCACTACCGCTTTGGCGACCTGGCGTGCCGCCTGCTTTGTCCGGGCTCCCTGCACGCGGCATTCCAGCAGCTTGGTGGCGCCTTCGCCGTCGGCCGCCAGTTCGCGGCAGAGCTCCACACAGATGGCTTGGAGCGCCTCATAAAAAGCGGCGTAATCCGCGTTTTTCTCCGTTACCAGTTCGTTGCCCGCCGCCCCGTTCGCCAGGATAGCCACGGTATCGTTGGTGGAGGTATCGCCGTCCACCGTTAACATATTGAACGTATCGGTGACGACATCGCGCAGGGCTTCCTGCAGTAGGGCAGGCGCAATAGCGGCATCGGTGGTTAGGAAGCAGAGCATGGTGGCCATGTTGGGCGCGATCATGCCGCTGCCCTTGGCGATGCCGCCCAGCTTGCACGTTTTGCCGCCCAGGGGGAAGCGCACGGCGACCTCCTTGGAGACCGTGTCGGTGGTCATGATGGCTTCGGCAGCGTCGCTGCCGCCATGGGGGGACAGCGACGCTGCCAAGGCCGGCATTGAGGCTACGATTGGTTCAATGGGAATGGAGGGCCCAATGACGCCGGTGGAGGCAACCATCATATCGGAGGGGGCTAGTCCCAGCGCGTCGGCGGCCAGGCGGCACATGGCTTCGGCCTTTTCCACCCCGTCGGCGGCGCAGGTATTGGCGATGCCGCTGTTGCAGACGATGCCGCGCGCGGTACCGTCCTCAATATGGGCTGCGGTCACGGTAATCGGCGCGCCTTTTACGAGATTGCGGGTATACACCGCCGCGGCGCTGGCCGGCCGGTCGGACACAATAAGTGCCAGATCTTTTTTGGAACGGTTTTTCCGGATGCCGCAGTGGATGCCGGCTGCGGAAAAACCTTTGGGGGCGGTCACACCGCCGGAAAGAATGGTTGACATAAAGGAATCACCTCGGGACGTTTCCGGCGGCAAGCGCCGGTTTTTTAAAAGGCGGGCGGGATCATGTCCAGCCCCGTAGTTTCGGGCAGGCCGTAGAGCAGGTTCATGTTCTGGATCGCCTGTCCGGCCGCCCCTTTTACCATATTATCAATGACGCTTGTCACAATCAACAGCCCGGTATGCGTATCCGCATAAAGCTGGATATCACAGAAATTGGAGCAGCGCACGTTTCGGATGTTGACCTCTTTGCCGGGGGCCAGTACCCGCACGAACGGTTCGTCTTTATAGGCGCGTTCATACGCGCCGCGCACCTGATCCAGCGTTACACCGTCGTTCATACGCGCGTAAATGGTGGATAAAATCCCCCGGTTTACCGGAAGCAAATGCGGCACAAAGGTGATGGTCGCCGCCGTACCGGCCAATTTGGAGAGTGTCTGTTCAATCTCCGGCGTGTGCCGGTGGGAGGCGACCTTGTAGGCCGAAAAGCCCTCGTTGCAGTCCGGAAAATGGGTGGTCTGGGTGGGTTTCCGGCCCGCGCCGGTGGTTCCCGATTTGGAATCAACCACGATACCGGCCGGGGAGACCAGTCCCTCCCGCAGAGCGGGAGCCAGTCCCAGCGCCACGCTGGTGGGATAACAACCGGGATTGCCGATAACCGTCGTTTTCCGGATATCCTCCCGGAACAGCTCGCATAGGCCGTAGACCGCCTGCTCATGCAGTTCGGGATACTGAGGCTCGCAGCCATACCAGTGTGCGTAAGTATCCATGTCGTCGAGACGGAAATCCGCCCCCAGGTCGATAAACTTTTTCCCCTGCGCAGCACAGGCGGCCGCCGTATCCTGCGACAGGCCATGGGGCAGGGCCGCAAAAATGACGTCACCCTTTTGGATAACCTCTTCGGCCGTTGTGCAAAGCAGGGACGTGATTTCGTTCAGGGAGGGGTACACATCGGCCAGCGCCTGCCCCTCAAAGGATACGGAGCTTACCGCCGCCACCTCCACCTGCGGATGCCGGAGAAGCAGCCGCACGAGTTCCAGGCCGGCGTAACCGGTCGCGCCTATAATTCCCGCTTGTATCATCGTGTTCACCTCAGTTTTCATTTCTGCCGCATGGTCGGAGTTCGTCCAGCAAGGCGTTCACACGCCGCACCTGTTCCCGCACATTTTCGGGAGCGGGCCCGCCGTAAACCCGGCGCATAGCCGCGCAGCGGTCGAGCGAAATCGCGTCGAACACATCCTGCTCAAACAAATCGCATACCCGCCGGTATTCATCCAGCGGCAGCGTTTCCAGCGTCAGGCCTTTATCAATGCACAGCGCCACCAGTGATCCGGTCGCTTTATAGGCATCCCGGAAAGGAAGCCCTTTGCCCACCAGGTAATCGGCGCAGTCGGTGGCGTTGATAAAGCCGCCCGCCGCTGCCTTACGCATGTTGTCCGGCAGCACCGTCATGGTGTCGATCATGGGGATAAAGGCGGTCAGGCACATGGATACCGTATCCAGCGCGTCAAAAATGGCCTCTTTATCTTCCTGCATATCCTTGTTATAAGCTAGCGGCAAGCCCTTGAGTACGGTCAGCAGGGTCATCAGGTCGCCAAACACGCGGCCGGCTTTTCCCCGCACCAGCTCGGCGATGTCGGGATTCTTTTTCTGGGGCATAATGGACGAACCAGTGGAAAAGGCGTCGTCCAGTTCGATGAATTTAAATTCCCAGGAGCACCACAGAATGATTTCTTCTGAAAAACGCGACAGGTGCACCATAACCAGGGAAAGCGCCGCCGCCAGTTCAACGGCAAAATCCCGGTCAGAGACGCCGTCCAGGGAATTGTGGGTGACACCGCCAAGGTGCAGCGCTTTCGCCACGGCCTGCCGGTCGAGCGGATAGGTGGTCGAAGCCAGCGCGCCGCTTCCCAGGGGGGACAAATCCATGCGCTTTATGGCGTCATCAAGGCGCCCGATGTCGCGCAGCAGCATCTCCGCATACGCCATGAGGTGATGCCCAAAGGTGATGGGCTGGGCCCGTTGAAGATGGGTATACCCCGGCATGATCGCGTCGGCGTATCGATCCGCCTGCCGGCAGAGCACCTCCACGAGTTCCAGCAGCTGCTCCCGCAGTGGGTTGGCGGCATTTTTCAGATACAGGCGCAGATCCAGCGCCACCTGGTCGTTGCGGCTGCGGCCGGTATGCAGCCGTTTGCCCGCATCACCCACCCGCGCTGTCAGTTCGCCTTCCACAAAGGTGTGAATATCCTCCGCGTTCGGGTCCACAGCCAGTGCGCCGGACTGCAGGTCGGCCGCAATGGCTGCCAGCCCCTCCTGGATGGCGGCGGAATCCTCCGCTGAGATTATACCCTGCTTAGCCAGCATGGCGGCATGGGCCATGCTGCCGGTGATATCTTCCTGGGCCATGCGGCAATCAAAGGAAATGGAGGAATTAAAATCGTTGGTTTTTTGGTCGAGTTCCTTCTGGAACCGTCCCGCCCATAGCTTCATACGTCATCGCCTTCCTGAAAAACGGCAGGGCGGGCACCGTGAGGTGTCCGCCGCCCACCGCCTGTTAATTGGATTACAGGCCTTTTTTCATCGCCTGCACTTTGATGGGCAAGCCGAACAGATTGATAAAGCCCTGACTGTCCATCTGGTCGTACACATCGTCCTCATCAAAAGTAGCAATTGCCTCGTCGTACAGCGAATAGGGAGAGGTCAGCGAAGCGAGGATGATATTGCCCTTGTACAGCTTCAGCTTAACCTCGCCGGTCATGGTTTCCTGCGTGGTGTCCACAAACGCCGACAACGCTTCCCGCAGGGGGGTATACCACTGGCCGTAATAGACCAGCTCGCTGAATTTTCCCGCCACCATCTGCTGCTTATAATGCAGGGTGTCCCGATCCAGACAAAGGGTTTCAAGCGCGTCGTGCGCCTTGTACAGGATGGTGCCGCCGGGGGTTTCATACACACCGCGGCTCTTCATGCCGACCAGCCGGTTTTCCACCATGTCCACCAGGCCGATGCCGTTGGCGCCGCCCAGTTCGTTCAGCTTTTCAATCATGGTAACGCCGTCCATTTTGACGCCGTCCAGCGCAACCGGCACACCTTTTTCAAATGACAGGGTAATATAGGTGGCCTTATCCGGCGCCTGCTCGGGAGAAACGCCCATTTCAAGGATTTCATCGTATTTGGGTTCGTTGGCCGGATCTTCCAGGTCCAGGCCCTCATGGGACAGGTGCCAAAGGTTTTTATCTTTAGAATAGTTGGTCTCCCGCGTAATATTCAGCGGAATATTGTGAGCCTCGGCGTAGGCGATTTCATCTTCCCGGGATTTCAGATCCCATGTACGCCAGGGGGCAATGATCTTCATCTGAGGAGCAAAGGCTTTGATGGCCAGTTCAAACCGCACCTGGTCGTTGCCTTTGCCGGTGCAGCCGTGGGCTATGGCGTCCGCGCCCTCTTTTTTGGCGATCTCCACCAACCGTTTGGCGATGATGGGGCGCGCAAAAGAGGTTCCCAACAGGTACTGATTCTCGTACACGGCGCCGGCCTTGATGGTGGGAATGATGAATTCATTGACGAATTCTTGGCGCAGATCTTCTATGTACAGCTTGGAGGCGCCGGTTTTAATGGCCTTTTCCTCCAGCCCGCTGAGCTCCTTGCCCTGCCCAACGTCGGCTGCTACCGCAATAACCTCGCAGTTATTGTAATTCTCTTTCAGCCACGGGATAATAATCGACGTATCCAGACCGCCGGAATAGGCCAACACGACTTTTTTAATCTGTTCCATATAGAATCCGCATCCTTTCCTGTAGTTCATGTCCTTTATTATATCACCGTATCCATAATTTGCAATAGTAAATTTCGTATATTTATGCTGGGGCGCACAATTTGTCAAAGTGCCTAAATTGGCCGTTTTGTTAATGGGATTACCCGCGATTTTTACAGATCCAACAACAATTATTCATGCATAAATGAATAATTATTCACAACCGGGCTACATATGCACGTGGATTGCCGTGAGACGATCCTTGCGTCGGAACACAGCGGTGCGGCGCGGCAAAAAGTACACTGCGGGAAATGGTCTGCAGATAAATTGAAAATATTATCTTATAAATAGGTATAAAAAGAAAAAACTTTTTAAACTTTTTCAAAAAAGGTATTGACAAAGGGGAGGGGATTTGATATTATAGTCGAGCACCCCAAACGGGGGCGCGTCCGGCGGAAGCGGGACGGGGGACCTTGAAAATTAAACAACACAGAAAAGAAGAGAATTAACTACCCGTTAATTTAAAGCACGATTCGGAAGAATCAAAACGCGACGCTAAGCGCGTCGAAAATGAGCTAACAAAGCTCTGAAATAGATTATAGCTCCCCTTGGGAGATATGATACCATATTTTAGAGAGTTTGATCCTGGCTCAGGACGAACGCTGGCGGCATGCCTAACACATGCAAGTCGAACGGAGCTATTTAGAGCTTGCTTTGAATAGCTTAGTGGCGGACGGGCGAGTAACGCGTGAGCAATCTGCCCTTCAGTGGGGGACAACGGCTGGAAACGGCCGCTAATACCGCATAACGTGGCGGGGCCGCATGGCCCTGCTACCAAAGGATTTATTCGCTGAAGGATGAGCTCGCGTCCGATTAGCTAGTTGGTGAGGTAACGGCTCACCAAGGCGACGATCGGTAGCCGAACTGAGAGGTTGATCGGCCGCATTGGGACTGAGACACGGCCCAGACT